>PMKA01000319.1 GCA_003157575.1 Opitutia bacterium | reverse complement strand
GTGCGGCCCCTGCAAGATGATCGCGCCGATCCTCGAAGAACTCGCCACCGAGATGGAGGGCAAGCTTGCCATCCGCAAGGTCAACGTCGATGAGCACGGTGACATCGCCGCAAAGTACGGGATCAGGGCGATTCCAACCCTTCTGTTGTTCAAGGGGGGCCAGCTTGCCGAACAGTACGTGGGCATGATGGACAAGGCCTCCCTGAAGGCCAAGATCACCGCCAAGCTGTAGCGCCGCCCGGTCGCGTCCATTTAGATCGTAGGAGCCTGCGCCATAAAGAGCGTGGCCGCGAGCGTGAGCGAGTGGACAAATCTTCCGCTCGCAGCTACGTTCCGGGTCAGGTTGCCCTGGCTCCTCGACATGCTCGCGGCCTTGGGCCTGCCGGCGAAGCCCGGCCGGCTCCTGCGCTCAGGGGGCAAGCCCCGCGCAACATCTGCGGAAATGGTGCCCGTAGATCGCCAGCGTCACCGCCACCTGGAAGGAAGCCGGACGGCGCACACACGTCCACGCAAGCAGCCGCCAGTACTCGATGCGTTCGCGGCCGAAAACGCCGAGGCGCACAGTCGAGCGGGCGAACGCCATCCAAAGCCCCGGATCCATCGTGAGCGAGAATTTGGGCTGCTTGAACTCGCGCAGGAACGTGCGCACGCGCCGGTAGTACGGCCGCGGCGCATAGATGTTCTGCATGAGCCTGCGGTAACCCGCGCGAAGTTCGTCGACGTTCATCCGCGGCACGAAATTCGTTGTCCCATCGACATTGTCGCCGCTTGACCTTCCAACGAGGCGCCCCTCCTTTTTCAGACGCGCGTGGAGCTTCGTGTCCGGGAGCGCGTTGAGAAGGCCGACCATCGCGGTCACGATGCCGCTCTTCTGGATGAACTCGAGCTGGCGCCGGAAGATCGTCGGATTGTCGTTGTCAAACCCCACGATGAAGCCGCCCTGCACCTGAAGCCCCGCCCGCTGGATCCGCTTCACGTCCGCGACCAGGTCGCGCTGCTGGTTCTGGCGCTTGTTGCACTCCACGAGGCTGGCGGCATCCGGAGTCTCAATGCCGATGAACACGGTGTCAAAACCGGCCTCGACGAGCTGGCGCAGGAGCACGTCGTCGTCGGCGAGGTTGATGGACGCCTCGGTGTAGAACGTCAGGCGGTGGCCGTGTGCCTTCTGCCACTCGATCAAACGCGGCAGCAGTTCCGTCCGGAGCGTGCGTTTGTTCCCGATAAAATTGTCGTCCACGAAAAACACCTGGCCGGTCCAGCCATGGGCGCACAACGCATCGAGTTCCGCGATGACCTGGGCCGGGGATTTCGTGCGGGGCACGTGTCCGAACTTGGCGGTGACGTCGCAAAACTCGCAGTCGAACGGGCATCCGCGCGAGTATTGCACGCTCATCGAGGCGTATCGGCGGAGATCGGCGAGGTGCCAGAGCGGAACCGGGGCCGTCCGCACATCGGGGAACTCGGTTGTGGCGTACAGCGGCTTCGCGGCGCCGGCCGCCAGATCGCGGAGGAACGGCGGGAGCGTGAGCTCGGCCTCGTTCAGCACAAAATGATCAACCTCCGGGAACTGGCTGTGTTCGCTGGTGAAGAGCGGACCTCCGGCCACGATCTTTTTGCCCGCGGCCCGGCAGCGGGCGATGAGCCCTTCAGCCGACGAGCGCTGGGCGATCATCGCGCTCACAAAGACCACGTCGGCCCAGGCGATGTCCCGATCGGCGAGTTTCCGGACGTTGACATCGACCAGGCGCTTTTCCCACTCCGGCGGAAGCATCGCGGCGACGGTGAGCAGGCCGAGCGGCGGGAATGCCGCCTTCTTGCGTATGAATTTCAACGCGTATTTGAAGCTCCAGAAAGTGTCGGGAAACTCCGGATAGAGGAGGAGAACGTTCATTCACCGAAAACGATAACCTGTTTCATCACGATTGAAAGGAACATTACAGGCTTGCAGACTCAGCGGCTTTCTCTTTGCCGTTTGGGCCACGCCGCGCGATCATGCCTCCCATGAGTCATTCCATAGACAGCGAAGATCTGCTGGAACGCTTCTGCCGCTACGTCAGACTGGACACCCGGAGCGATGCGCATTCCGCCGCCTGCCCGAGCACCCAGGGACAATGGGAATTGCTCCGGCTGCTCGAACGCGAATTGAACGAGATCGGTGCGGCCGATGTCCGCCTGACGGCCGAAGGCTACGCGCTGGCCACAATTCCCGCCTCGTCGAAAGACGCCGTGACGCCGCGCATCGCCTGGTTCGCCCACGTCGACACGGCGACCGAACTGCCGGGGGGGGCGACGCCAATAGTCCACCAGAAATACGACGGCAAGCCGATCGTCCTGCCGGACGACCCCACCCAGGAGCTCACCGTCGACACGACTCCGCAGCTGCGCGAAAAGACCGGGCACGACATCATCACGGCCAGCGGCGCGACACTGCTCGGCGCAGACGACAAGGCGGGTGTCGCCGCGGTCATGGCCGCCGCCCGCCACCTGCTGCGTCATCCCGAGATTCCGCACGGGATCATCCGCGTGTGCTTCAATCCTGACGAGGAGATCGCGCGGGGGATGACGCGCCTGAAGCTGGACGACCTTTCCGCGGACGTCGGGTACACGCTCGATGGCGCGGACCTGGGCGAGATCAATTACGAGACGTTCTCGGCCGATGCCGCGACGATCGAGATTCGCGGCGTCTCCATCCATCCCGGCCTGGCAAAGGGGGTCATGGTCAACGCGCTCCGCCTGGCGGGCAGCTTCCTTTCGGCGTTGCCCGCGGAGATATCGCCCGAACGCACGGCGGGGCGCGACGGATTCATCCATCCCGTCGAGGTGGAGGGCAATGCCGATCGCTGCACGATCCGCATGATCCTGCGCGATTTCGAGCTGGCCGGGCTGGCGGCCAAGCGGGCAGCGGTCGAGCAGGTGGTGGCGGGGTTGCGCATCGTCGAACCGCGCGCCGTGTTCGCCCTGACGTTCGAGGAACAATACCGGAACATGCGCTACTGGCTGGAGAAGGACATGCGCCCCGTCGAGCTGGCCCGCGAGGCCGCCCGCCGCGCCGGAATCACCCCGTCTTTCGCAGCGATCCGCGGCGGCACGGACGGATCGAACCTTACCGCAAGGGGGCTGCCCTGTCCGAACATCTTCTGCGGGATGCACGAGGTGCACAGCCGGCGCGAATGGGTCAGCCTGCAGGACATGAGGAAGTCGGCTGAAACCCTGCTCCATCTCGCCGAGCTCTGGCACGAGCAGCGGTAAACCACTGCGCTCGCAAATCTGGATATCCTCAATGCACCATGAAAGCGATCCGCCTGCATGAATTCGGCCCGCCCGAGGTGATGAAACTGGAGGATGTTCACGATCCCCGGCCCGGTCCGGGCCAGGTCGTTGTGCGCGTTCATGCAGCCGGCGTGAATCCGGTGGAGACTTACATCCGTGCCGGAACCTACGCGCTCAAACCGCCCCTCCCCTACACGCCCGGAGGCGACGCCGCCGGAACCGTCGCCGCGGTCGGCGAACACGTGACGCGCTTCAAGACGGGCGACCGCGTTTACACGGCGGGCACAGTGAGCGGAGCCTACGCGCAACTCGCGCTCTGCAGCGCCGAACAGGTTTATCCGCTTCCCGAAAACGTGTCGTTCGCCCAGGGCGCCGGCCTCCACAACCCGTATGCGACCGCCTATCGGGCGCTTTTCCTCTGCGCCCGCGCGCATGCGGGCCAGACCGTGCTCGTGCACGGGGCATCGGGCTCGGTCGGACTCGCAACCGTGCAGTTCGCCTCCGCGGCGGGCCTGTCGGTTCTCGGCACGGGCGGCACGGAAGCCGGACGCCAGCTGGTCAGGGAGCAGGGCGCAGCCCACGTGCTCGATCACAAGAGCCCCGACTATTTCGAACAGCTGATGAGACTCACCGCAAACCGCGGTGTGGACCTCGTCATTGAGATGCTGGCCAACGTCAATCTCGGCAGGGACCTCGCGGTCCTCGGCCAGGGCGGTTGCATTGTCATCGTCGGAAGCAGGGGCGAGGTGCAGATCAACCCGCGTCTGTTGATGCGGGCGCAGGGATCGATCCTTGGGATGACCGGGGGCACGCCCGAGCAGTACGCGCAGGCGCACGCAGCGATCGGCGCCGGCATCCGGACGGGGACGTTGCGCCCGGTCGTGGGCAGCGAACTGCCGCTCGCCGAGGCGGCGCGCGCCCATCACGAGATCATCGACGGCCCCGCCCACGGAAAGATCGTGCTCGTGCCGTAGGAACAGTCCATCGACCGGCGCCGCCCTCAAGGCCGGTGCAAAACAACCGATGGAGCCGCTGTATCTGAACATACTGCGATCAGAATCGTTCCACCGGCGACGCCCTGGCCAACGCCGGGGCCGCGTTCTTTGCGCTTTGATCCTGGCGTTGGCGACCGCTGGCTGCGGCATTTTGCGCGGCGAACCCACGACCATGCCCTCCCCTCCCGCAAGGATTGTGGAGCCCGGCGTCCCGTCCTTTGTCGTGCTCGGACCGGAGGCGATCGGACTGAGCTCCGCGCCGACAGGCCTCCACCTGCTCTCAGACGGCCGCATTCTCGTGATATCGCAGCAGGAAATCGCCTTCGGCGACGGCGTGCGCTGGGAGTCCTTCAGGGGAGCGGCCGGAAGCGGAGGCTTCATCTCCTCGCAGATCGCGGTGGACAATGACGGGCGCCTGTACGCCGGCGCCGACGGACAGATCGCCCGGGTCGACCTGAGTGAAGACGCCCGCTGGCACCTGACGAAGGCGACTGCCGTGCCGCAGGACGAAACCCTGCGCGGCGCCGTGCTGATCAACGTGGCCGTCTTCCCAGAGGGATGGTATTGGTTTGGCGGAAGCGGGGCGATCATGTCCTGGCGGCCCGGCCAGACGGCGCACATCGTGGGACATGTCAGCGCCATCGACCGGATCTTCACGCTGGGCCGCAGGGTCTTCGTCAGCAGCCAGGCATCCGGCGACCTGTATCAGCTCGGTGAGGACGGAAACACCGTCCGGGTCTCGCCCGAGGGGACCCTTGCAAGCGACAGCGTGACTTGCAGCGCCCCGTTCGGCCCGGGCAGGCTGCTCGTCGGGACAAACGGCAACGGGCTGAAGATCTTCGACGGCACGTCGTTCCTCCCCTTCGAAACCCGCGGGTTGCTCGCCAGCGGCCGCCGCATCAACGACCTGTGCCTTACAGACCACGGGTTTTTCGCCGCGGCCGTCGACACCGTCGGCATCGTCTTCTTCGACCACGAGGGGCACATCGTTCAGGCTCTCGACCGCACGCTTGACCACCGGCTGGCTCGCGTGCAACGCCTGAGCTACGCGAAAAACGGCGTTCTCTGGGCCTTGTTGAACGACAGCGTGGCGCGGGTGGAATTCCCTTCGCCCGTCTCCCATTTCGAGCCCCTGGTTGCGAGCGGCCTGGCCTACGCGAAGCCGCTCCGGCACAACGGCACTCTCTGGCTCCTGGCCGACGGCAGGGCGATGCGCGCAGTCTACGATGCAGACGGGCGGCTGGAACGCTTTGACGAGGACATGCCCGCAGGGCGCTACCTGTTCAGTCTGACCGACATCGACGGGCGGCTTTTCGCCGCCAACGAGACCGGGATCTACGTGCGTGAAGATTCCGGCTGGAAGACCGTGGCCACCGGCATCGCCAACGCCCGCGTGGGGATCGTCTCGACGCGCGAAGGACTCCTTTTCATCGCCCGCAACGAGTGGGGCTGGATAAAACAGACGCCTGGAGGCTACACCACCCGCCGCTTCCCGACGCCAGGGCTGGGCGACACGTTTAACACAGTGGTGGATTCGAATGGTGTCGTCTGGCTGGAGCTTGGAACGAGCCGCGCCGGCCGCCTGGATTTGCGGCGCGCAAATCCGACGATCGAATTTCTCGGAACCCGCGACGGCCTTGTCGACGGCTGGGTGCAGATCTTCCTCTTTGACGGCGTCGCCCTCTTCAACATGCCCAATCACCTCAGCCGTTTCGACGAGACCACTCACCGGTTCGTACAGGACCGGGATCTCCCGACGCGCTTCCCGGAGCTGACGGTCTGGAATGGGCGGCCGACAACCGATGCGTCCGGCCGCCTCTGGTTCGCCACCGACGGCACGGCGCACGTCCTCACCACGGCTCAGGGCAGAGGACGGCGGTCCGTTCAGACGGTACCGGTCGGCTTTGAACCCAACGAATTCACGATGGAGAATGACGGCGTGGTCTGGATGTGGGGAAAACAGAGGCTCGCCCGATTCGATCCCCGCATGCCCGATCCGCCCGCGAGTACGCCGGGGGCCATCATCACCTCGGTGCAATTTTCCACCAGCAGCCGCCAGCTTTTCAACCCGGGGCCGACCCTTGGCCGGCTCGCCTATTCCGACAACTCGCTCGTCGTCCATTTTGCGGCCCCCTCCAATCCGTTTGGCGAGCCCGTCACGTTTGAGGTGATGCTTGAAGGAGCGGTGACCCAGTGGGTTTCGACTGGCAACGTGGGGTCGGCGGCGTTCAGCCGCCTCAAGGAAGGCGACTACGTCTTCCATGTGCGGCCCGTGACCGGCACGACGGCGGGGACGGAGGCCCGCCTGGAATTCACGGTGAAGCCGCCGTGGTTTCGCACCCCCCTGGCGTGGATTCTGTACGTGCTCACGGCCGTCGGCACCGTGGTCTTCGCCGCGTGGCTGTCGTCATTTCTGGAGCGCCGCGAAAAGCTGCGCCTTGAACGGCTCGTCGCCGAACGCACGGGGGAGCTCAACACGACCAACGCGCAACTGGGACGCCAAATCGGGGAAACCGTGGAAAAGACGGCCGCGCTCGCCGCAAGCGAGGAGCGTTACCGCCAGTTGAACGGGGAACTCGAGGACCGCGTCGCCAGACGCACCGCCGAACTCGCCGCCATCAACGTGGAGCTGCAGGCCGCAAAGGAGTCCGCCGAAACCGCGGACCGCGCCAAGAGCGCCTTCCTGGCGACCATGAGCCATGAGATCCGCACTCCCATGAACGGCGTCATCGGCATGGGACACCTGTTGCTGGAAACCCCGCTCTCCCCCGAACAACGGGACTTCGCCCAGACGCTGATCAACAGCGGCGAAAGCCTGCTGACAATCCTCAACGACGTTCTCGACTTCTCAAAGATCGAGGCCGGAAAGCTGGTCCTTGAGTCCATCGACTTCGACCTGCAGGACCACCTCGAGCGAACCCTGGATCTCCAGTCCGATACGGCCCGGAAGAAGGGACTGGAGCTCGCGCTTGATTTCGACCCTTCCGCGCCCGTCCGGGTCAACGGAGATCCCGTGCGCCTGCGACAGGTCATCCTCAATCTGCTCGGCAACGCCATCAAGTTCACAGAGCGCGGCGAGGTCGTCCTGCGGGTGAAAAGCGCGGAGCCGACGGCCCAGGGCTGCCGCCTGCGCATCGAGGTGGCGGACACCGGCATCGGCGTCTCTCCCGATGTGCAACGCAACCTGTTCCAGCGTTTCGTGCAGGCCGACAGCTCCACCACCCGCAAATTCGGAGGGACGGGCCTTGGTCTGGCCATCTGCCGGCGCCTTGTGGATTTGATGCACGGCGAGATCGGCATCGTGAGCGCTCTTGGCAAGGGATCGACGTTCTGGTTCGTCGCCGAATTCGCCCGCGCCGGCCCCGCTGCCGAACCTGCACCCGAACCCGACGTGTCGCTTGAGGACCGCCGCATCCTGGTGGTCGATGACAATCCGACCAACCGGAAGTTCTTTCACCACGCGCTCGATCGTTGGAAGGTCCGGCATGGGTCCGTCGACTCCGCAGGCGCCGCCATGGAGGAACTGCGCCGCGCTATTGCAAAGGAGCCGTATGAGCTGGTGATACTCGACAGGCAGATGCCCGACATCGACGGGCTCACACTCGCCCGGATGATCGAAACCGACGCGGGACTCGGACACCCGCTGCTCGTCATGATCAGTTCCGACGGTGAACGGCTGACCCCGGCCAGGATGACGGAATTCGGCCTCGCCGCCTATGAATTCAAACCGATCCCGACCTCCCGCCTGCACGATCTTATCCTCCGCGTCCTCTGCCAGCCGCCCCAATCCGTTGCGCCGGCACCAGCCGTCGAGCACGTCGCTCCCGTGGACACCGGCGCGCCGCGCATCATCGTGGCCGAGGACAACCGCGTGAACCAGAAGGTTGCGCTGCAATACCTGAAGAACGCCGGTTATGCCGCCGCGGTGGCGGCGAACGGCCAGGAGGTCATCGACGCCCTCCGCCAGCATCCGTACGAACTTGTGTTGATGGATGTCCAGATGCCCGTGCTGGACGGCTTGGAGGCCACGCGGCGCATCCGGCGCGCCCAGGCGGACCGCGAGCCCGGCTTCACCGGGGAAATCCGGATTGTCGCGATGACGGCCAACGCAATGGCGGGCGACCGCGAACTCTGCCTGGCCGCCGGGATGGACGACTACACTTCGAAACCGCTCACACCCGCAGGCATCAGGACCGTCCTCGACAACCACTTTCGTCCGGCCGAATCCGCGTCCGGTAGCCCCGCCTGAAAAGCCGCAATTCGCGAACGCAACGACTGGACTCCGGCCTGCTTGAAATCTGAGTTTTCAGGTGGCTCGCGCCGCCCCCGACGCAGGCCGGACTTGCTCGCGATCGCAACCGGACATCGCCTGCAAGCAGGCTCCTACATTGTTCTGGAGCGGGCTGTAGGAGCTTGCTCGCAAGCGATGTGCTTGCCTGTCACCTGAACGACATCGTGCCCGCGACTCGGGCGGCGTTCATTGGACAGCCGCTCACAAAGTCTCCGCGAAATCGTCTTCCCTCCCGCCGAAGTCTCCCCAACACTGCACCCCTCCGATGAAAGTATCCCTTTTTGGCATCCCCGGCATCCCGCCCGGCAAACACAACGTCAAGGACGCCCGGCTCGACCAGATCAACAAGCTGGTCGAGGCGAAGAAAAAAACGTACGTCCAGGTCGACATCGCAGGCGAGGACGAGGTCGTCACCGCCGACGCAATCGCCGCCTCCGATTCCGGACGCCTGGACGTCATCCTGCGCGACCTGGAGTTCGTCGAGAACCGGCTTGCCCGAGACCCGCTGGAGCCGGAAAAGTCCGTGCTCAACCGGATCAAGGCCGCACTGGAGGGCGACCGGCTCGTCTCCGAAGCCGGCCTGACCCCGGCCGAGCTGCAGGCCGTCGCCGCACATGCCTTTCTTTCGTCGAAGCCGCTCGTCGTCGCGACGCCATCCGAAGTGGCGAACTTCGACGAGTTTCTGGTCCGCGTTGTCGCCGGAAGCGGCTACATCAGTTTCCTCACCGTGGGAGGGCCTGAGAATCGCGCATGGCTCATCAAGCAGGGAGCGACCGCCCAGGAGGCGGCCGGCGCCATCCATACGGACATCCAGAAGGGCTTCATCCGCGCGGAGATCATCAGTTTCGCCGATTGCATTGCCGCGGGCGGAGAGACCCAGGCCAAGCACGCGAACAAGCTCCGCCTGGAGACCAAGCAGTACATCGTCCAGGACTACGACCTGGTCAATTTCCGCTTCAACAAGTAGACGCCGGATCGCGTCCCTGCGTCCGAATCCCGGCGGGCGCGCACACCTGACGGAGGCATCGCGTTCCTGTTGGCGCGTTTAGCCCGAACGCTGGCCGGGGACCGGACCATAGCTGCAAGCGTGAGCGAGCGGAAGGTCCACGAATAGGAGGGTGCCATGGGTCAGGTCTCTTTGCCCAAGTCCAGGCATTGAGGAAGTCGCCGGCCTGCTCGTCGGCCCCTCGCAGGTTCATAGATCCAGTTGCGCAGCGTCCCACGAACGACGACGGACGGAGGGCGCAGCACCAAAATTGGACGCGGAGCCCGTAGAGCCGATAGGCCCCGAGCAAGGTCGAGGGGCACTGTGCGGCATAAAGTTTCTTGGGCGTCGCCCGCGGCAGGAACTTCGTCGGCGAGGGGCGCGCGCTGGTGGCGTTTGTCAATAGTCAAGACGTGACGTCCTCGGATCGGCCCCGGCACGGCTTTCAGTTCGCCGCTGGCAATTACTTGCAGATCTCCGAAAGCCCATTAACTGGACAGCCGTGGATCTCGCCACTTGCGCGATTCCCGATTTTGTGAAGCATGTTTCGACCCCAATCATGAAACCCAGTACCCTATCTGGCCTTTTAGTCTTGGTTGCTTTACCGCTATGCATCGCTGCGACAGCATTTGGACAGATGCAGGTGTTCGCAAGTTACAAGGCAAAGCGCCTGCCGGTTCTTGCGTTCAACGACGAGACCCTTGTTGTCCTAGATGATGCCTCGCGAGAGCGGACAGACGATCTCAACATCGAAGTGCGCGCGGCAAAGAACTTCGGCGAAGGATTCGTGACGATCTCGGACGTGCAAGTGGAACTGGATGTGTTGCAGCATGCCTCCGCGAAGGAACGTGCTGATCCGAGCTCCGTGCGGGCGCGATATCGCGCCACAATCACCGCTGACCGTAAGCTCTCCGACTGCTACGGACTTCTCACCTACCTCACCCAGGGTTCTGTCGGCACGCGGCTGGTACCGATCGGCAGGCTCGGCGAGGGACGCGCCAAAAACATCGAAGTGAGTACGTCGAGCGATCTCAGCGCGATTGGTTCGCTGCATATTTTCTCCAACGGCGAAGAGGTCAGAACGAGCCAACACCCCGATGCATATGATTTGAACAAATACTACGCCGATCTTGTGAAGGACGCGAAGGGCCTGCCTGCGGTGGATTTGCTAAAGCTTGAGGAGGCGTATCCTCATGAGCTCTCCCTCGACGCCCGCCGCCTCGCCACCATTCGGAAACGCAGCCCAAACAAGGTGCTGATGGTGTTCGATCTCGAATCGATGAAAAAACTGTCAGAAACCGTGGTCGTCGGCGAAGAGGATTATGTGGGCGATCTCACCTGGGTATCCAATGACCAACTGGTCTACGTCGCCGCAAACCGCGGTTTGTATCACAAAAACGACTACGAAAAAGCGTTGTTTCTACTGGATGCCAATAAGGGCACGACCAGTAAAGTGCTCGATCATATCGTCAGCGTTGTCAAATCGCTTCCGGACCACCCCGAAATTCTCGAATTGCACAGCCAGAGGAATGGCAGCCTGCTTTTTAAGTACAATGTACTCACCGGGAGAACTTACGATAACGAGGATCCAGAGGGAGGATGGTACTATTTCGATGCGCAGGGTAAGGCACGAATTGAATTTTATTTGGATGGAGCAAAAACAGTCTACAAGTTCCGTCCAACTCCCACCTCGCGTTGGCGCGACCTCGACGATCTCGTGAAGCAGCCGGGGCTGAAGTTCAACGAAAAAGCCTCCGACGGCCTTGACCGCGTCGCCGATATCCACTCGGTCGGGCCCGATGGCGATACGCTCTACATCTCGAGCCGACTCGGCAGCGACACCTTCCAACTGGCGGCTTTCAGCATGTCGCAAGGCGTCATCAAACAGACGATCGCCAAGCATCCGAAGTACGATCTCACAACTGGCGATGGAGGCTATACGAGATTACTGTTCGAAAAGAGATCATCCAAACTCCTCGGGATGATCTTCGAAGCTCAGAAGCCGCGAGTGATCTGGATAGACCCGCAGTACACAGCGACCCAGAAGAACGTCGATACGTTGTTCCCGGACCATGTGAACATCCCGATCGACTGGTCGGAGGACGGGACCACCTTCATTTTCTTTTCCTATAGCGATCAGGACCCCGGCACCTACTATTTGCTCCGGACAAAAACAGGCGAACTGATGCCCCTGCTTCAGCTCAGCGAGCGCCTAAAGGGGAAAATGCTCGGCCATACAACGCCAATCGAGTTCAAAGCGCGCGACGGAGCCATGATCCCCGCCTACGTGACAGTACCTCCTAAAATCGGTGGTAACCCACCCCCTTTGATCGTCCGCATCCATGGTGGGCCGATGATCCGGGATAGCTGGGGATTCGATCCGACGAACCAGTTCTTCGCGACCCGCGGCTACGTGGTCTTGCAGGTGAATTATCGTGGATCGTCCGGTTATGGCGCGGCCTTCCAGACCGCCGGTCTGCGTGCCCGGCTCGACACAGTCGTGCTGGATGACATTGCCGATGGCGTGCGCGATTTGATCTCCAAACATCAAGTGGACCCCAATAGAATCGCCGTCATGGGCGCGAGCTTCGGCGGTTGGGCAACTTATATGTGCCTTGCCAAATATTCGGACCTCTTTCGCACCGGCGTCGCGATCTCCGCTGTCACAAGCTGGAAGAAAAGTCAAAACGACGACAAGTGGGGGTTCGACAAAGAGTTTCGCTACGCATACTGGAAGGCGCTGCTGGCGCAGCAGGATTACGATACAAACGCGAAGTATCTTGATCCGCTTTTGCGCGTCGCGGAGATAAAACAGCCGGTATTCATCATTCACGGCGAACTCGACCGAGTCGTCCATCCAATGGAAGCGAAGGTCATGCTGGATGCGCTGAAGAAGCAAGGAACGCCCGTGGAAGCGAAGTCTTTTCCAGACGCAACGCACACCTACTGGCCCTTCAGCGATCGCGTTGAAACACTCAACGAGATCGCCGCTTTTCTCGAACGGAATCTGCCCCCCGGCACAGCGGAAGCATCGCCCGCCAAGCCCCCGCCAAGCGCCGGCATTGAACCCTCAAAAAGCAGTTCTAACTAGGGTGTGTCTTCAAGCCGATGTAATCGCTTGACAGAACCGATCCCCACAAGGTCAGACCATTATCTTTGCGGTCTGGGCCTATCCAAGGGTGTCCGGTAA
Source organism: Opitutia bacterium (assembly GCA_003157575.1). Classification (GTDB taxonomy): domain Bacteria; phylum Verrucomicrobiota; class Verrucomicrobiia; order Opitutales; family Opitutaceae; genus Fen-1467. The sequence goes on along the minus strand of PMKA01000319.1, from coordinate 7,008 downwards.
TTGCACTACAAATACGCGACAGACGTTGCTGAAACAGGGGCAGGGCGGCCGGCCAGGGGGGGCTCCAGACAATGTCTGACCAGAGGATCAGCGGCCGGGGTCTTGAATCACAGGACTCCGCCGGCATAGGCCAGCGAACCCGCGGGAGCCTGCCCCGCAGGGCCGGCAGCGATCAGCTTAGGTCGGGCATCTCGAGCGGAATGACGGCGTGGCGGCGCAACTCGACGCCCCGCAGGAATGTCACAATCGCCCTTTCCCCGATGCGATCTCCGGTGAGCAGCTTGTGCAGGCTGTCCAAGGTCGGAGTCGCCGCCTCGTCGAGCGCGAGCACGACGTCTCCCTCGAGCAGGCCGGCACGCGCGGCGGGACTGTTGTTCTCAATTCCCGCAATCAGCACCCCGGTCTCCTGGGCGAGATGATGGTGACGGGACACCTTTCGGAGAAGCGGAACGTCTTGTCCGACCAATCCGATAAAGCTGCGCCGAATGCGGCCGTCCTTGATCAGCCAGGCGGCGACCCAGCGGGCGGTGTTGCTCGCGATGGCAAAGCAGATTCCCTGGGCGGGTCGGATGATCGCAGTATTCACGCCAATCACCTCGCTGAGCGTGTTGACGAGTGGACCGCCGGAGTTTCCGGGGTTGAGTGCGGCGTCCGTCTGGATGACGTTGTCGATCAGCCGGCCGGATGCACCCCGCAGAGACCGGCCAAGGCCGCTCACGATGCCCGCAGTCACGGTTTGCTGAAACCCCATGGGCGAACCGATCGCGATGGCAATCTGACCCGGCCGCACCGCGGCGCTGTCAGCCAGCGTCAGGCAGGAGATCTCGTCGGCGCTCACCCGAAGGACCGCCAGATCTGTGCCCGGGTCGTCGCCGATCAGTTCGGCGGCAAGCTTGCGACCGTCGGCAAGGAACACCCGCATCTCGCGCGCGCCATGGATAACATGACTGTTGGTCAGCAAATAGCCGTCCGGCGAAATGAAGAACGCCGAACCCGATCCGCCCGGAGCGCGGTCGCTCCCAACCTCAAGATGCACGACCGCAGGGTGCGCGGCTTCGAAGGCCCCGGAGACGGCCTGCGAATAGGCATCAAGCAGGAGGTCGTTGCCCGGGAGAGCAGGGTCGTGAGTGAGTGTGGCCATCATAATCGCAGAATGAGCACGCAATGCGCAGTTCCGCAACCGGCCGCCCAGTCCTCCCGCTCCAAATCGCGATCGTCCATCGCTTTGGGTCCCGCTCCGGCGGTCCGTTCAAACCCGGGGCGGGCCTTGCAATGCTCACTTCACCATCGGAGCGGCCTCAGCCCCAAGTGCCGTCGCCGGCGACCGCACCCCATATCGAACCCCAAGTTGACATGGCGGGGTCAGGCGGCGCTGAGGCCCTAACCTGGCCACCGAATATGACAACTAACGAAACACAGCCCATTCCAACCGCAGCGGCCCCACAAGGCGCAAAGACACGAAGCGGCGGACCTTTTCTTCGATCGAAAATCGGCCCGGCGACAAGCGCCGGCCCTACGCGCAATCGGAGCGGCCCCCCCTCCACCGCGCTGAGCGGCCAATGCCCGCTCGGAATGTGCCCGCTCACGGTTTGAATTCGCCACCGGAGAGAGGTTCTCCGCATCAACCCGCCAGAGCCTGGCCGGTGAGCGAGCGGTGCTCTTTTTCAATTCCTGCGCAGGGGCCCGCGTAGACGATCTCGCCGCCGTCTGCGCCGCCGCCAGGGCCGAGGTCGACGATCCAGTCGGCAAGGCGGATCACATCGAGATTGTGCTCGATCACAACGATCGTGTTCCCGGCATCGCGCAGCCTGAACAGCAGGTCCATCAGGCGCTGGATGTCGACCCAGTGCAGCCCTGTCGTGGGTTCATCGAGAATGTAGAGGGTCTGGCCCTGCTGGCGCCGGCTCAATTCGAGGGAGAGCTTCAGCCTCTGCGCCTCGCCTCCAGAAAGGGTCACCGCGGACTGGCCCAGGTGAAGGTAGTCCAGCCCAACCGCGTCGAGCGTCTCCAGTTTCTCCATGACGCGCGGAATGTGGCGGAAAAGCTCCATGGCCTCCCTCACGGTCAGGTCGAGGACATCCGCAATGCTCCGGCCGTGGAAGCGGACTTCGAGCGTCTCCCGGTTGAACCGGCGGCCGCCGCAGCTGGGGCATTCGACGTAGGCATCCGCCAGGAACTGCATGTCGAGCCGGATCTGGCCGTCGCCCTGGCAGCGTTCGCACCGGCCGCCGCGCACGTTGAAGCTGAAGCGGCTCGCCCGGTAGCCGCGAATCTTTGCGAGCGGGCATTGGGCAAACAGGTCGCGCAACAGGTCGAGAAGCTTCGTGTACGTGGCGGGATTCGAGCGCGGACTGCGCCCGATCGGCTCCTGGTCCACGCGCACGGTCTTTTCAAAATTATCCAGGCCGTCGAGCCCTCGGTGCCTGCCGGGAAGGACCTTGGCGCCGTTTAGCTTCCGGGCCGCCGCGGCGCCGAGGATGTCGTTCACCAGCGTGCTTTTCCCCGAACCGGAAACGCCCGTGACGCAGGTCAGCAGTCCGACCGGGAACGCCGCGTTGATATCCTTCAGGTTGTGCTCCCGCGCCCCGCGGACCGTCAGCCAGCGACCGTCCGGCGCGCGCAGCTTCGCGTCCTTTGTCACTGAGGACGTGCCCGCCAGGAAGGGTCCGGTTCGCGACACAGCTGCCGGCTGAAGGGCGCACGCCGCCGGAGTGCCCTGAAAGAGGATTGCGCCGCCCTCGGTGCCCGCGCCGGGGCCGAGTTCCACCAGCTCGTCGGCCGCCCGCATTGTGTCTCCATCGTGCTCGACCACGATGACGGTGTTTCCGCGGTCGCGCAATTCGCCCAACGTCTGGATCAGCTTCCGGTTGTCGTGGGCGTGCAGGCCGATGCTGGGCTCGTCGAGCACGTAGATGACGCCCATCAGGCCCATCCCAAGCTGCGTCGCAAGCCGGACGCGCTGCGCCTCGCCGCCGCTGAGCGTGCCATACTCCCGGTCGAGCGTCAGATACCCGAGACCGGTTTCGAGCAGGAAATGAAGCCGTTGCTCGATTCCCTCCACAACCTCCCGCGCCGATTCCACGCCGGCCAGCCGCTGTTTCAGCCCGAGCGCGAACGCGTGCGCTGCACCGATGTCCATTGCCATGAACGCCGGAAAACTGTTGCCCGTGCCGATTTCGCCCCCGCCCTCGAGACGCACCGCCTCCGCACGCGGATTCAGGCGCGTGCCGTGGCAGACCGGACACTCCGCGCTCACCTGGAACGTCGTGAGGCGCGCCCGGAACCCGTCGCTGCGGGTTTCGCGCCAGCTCTCGTCCAACAGCGCGAGAACGCCTGCGAACGACATGAGCTTGGGCTGTTTCATCCTGCGCAGGCGGAAGCTGAACAGGCGCTCCCCCGCCCCGTACAGAAGCGTCTGGCGCACGTCCTCCGGCAGCTCGCGCCACGGCTTTTCGGGTTCGAACGGAAGCTGTTCGGCCAGCTGTTTAAGGACGGCGTTGTGCTTTATGATCAGATTCTTTCCGCCGATCCGCCAGGGTTTGAGCGCGCCCTCCCGAACCGATTTTCCGGGATCGGGCACGACAAGCTCGGGGCTGAAGCTCATCCGCCGCCCCAGGCCTCCGCACGCCGGGCACGCCCCCTCCTGATGATTGAACGAAAAATGCCGCGGCGTGAGCCTGTCGTACACCTCGCCGCAGACCACACAGCTCAGGTTCTGGCTCAGCACGATTTCGCGCCACGGTTCCTCCGGCGACTTCTGGGCGAGGACAATGGCGCGGTCCTGCCCCTCCCTGAACGCAAGCTCCAGCGAATCGGCGAGCCGGCTTCGCTGCTCGGGCGCCGCCATCAGCCGGTCGACGACAAGTTCGACGACAAGCTCGCGCGCACCGGGGGGCAGCAGATGCGGATCGTCGAGCGATTTAATCTCGCCGGCGACCCTCACGCGCTGGAATCCCCGCTGCCGCAAGTCCGCCAGTTCGTCGCGCAGAACGGAGGGCTTCGCCCGCATCCAGGGCGCCAGAAGCACGATGCGCTCGCCCGGGGCCTCCCGCAGCACCCGCTCAACGCAATCGTCCAGCGAATGCGGCTCGATCCTTCCGCCGTCCTTGGGGCAAAACTGCGCGCCCTGCAGAGCCCACAGGAGGCGGGCGTAGTCGGCGATCTCGGTCACGGTCGCCACGGTGGTTCGCGGCGACCCGCCGCCGGTCCGCTGTTCGATCGCAAGAACGGGCGAAAGCCCGTGGATGAAGTCGACGTCGGGCCGGCGCAGCTGCGCCAGCACCTGCCGCGCCTCCGTCGAAAGGCTCTCCATGTACTTTCGGTAACCCTCGGCGTACAGGGTGTCGAAAACCAGGGAGGACTTGCCGGAGCCGCTCGGCCCGGTCACCACGACCAGCTTCCCGCGGGGCAGACGGAGCTCGAGATTCCTCAAATTGTGCTCCCGGGCGCCCTTGATGTGAATATATGCGGCCGCCTCCATGATGCTATCACCTCACTATTTGGGCCGCGGCGTCAAAGCGGGAATCGCAGGGCCGCTCAGCTCGGAGCGTGGAAAGGGGAAATGTGTCCTCCGCCGGCAGCCCGCCGGCTTTCGGGCAATTCAGGCTCCGAGATTCCCTTTTTAGTTCTTGCCGTGACCTTGGGAACCCCACTTCATTTCGCCTCGTTTTGCGCTCTGCCCCGGGTCCAACCTGAACCCCAGTCCTCCCTGACCTCCCAACGCGGAGGTTTTTTCTTCCATCCCCCCTGAGCCATGAAACCTCGCTATTCCCCACCCATGTCGAATTGGCGCCGAAACGGAGCTGCGTTTGCGTTGACCGCGTCCCTGTTTTTCTCAGGGGCGATCCCGATTCACGCCTTCGTTTTCGCTCTCGGCGAAGTCAAAGGCAGCCTCGATACGACCCTTTCCATCAGCACCATGGACCGGCTCGTCAACCCCGATCCGGCGCTCTATGGCATCACCAACACATTCGATGGTGTTTCCGGGAAGGCCTACTCGCTCAACGGCGACGACGGCGACCTGAACTATAAGAAGGGCATCGACTCGGTGCTTTTCAAGGTGACCGACGATCTGGAGCTGAAATGGGACAACTGGGGCGCATTTGTCCGCGGATACGCCTTTTACGATCCGATAAACGAGAACGGCACGCGCGCCCGCACTCCGTTGAGCCATGTGGCCCAGCAGCAGGTCGGCGCGAACGGCGTGCTGCTCGATCACTATATCACCGGCAAGTTCGACCTCGGTTCGACGCCGCTCACCGTGCGTCTCGGCAGACAGGTAATCAGCTGGGGTGAAAGCACTTTCATTCCCAATGGCATCAATGTGATCAATCCGGTCGATGTCACGCGCCTGCGGACGCCCGGCTCGGAGTTGCGCGAAGCGCTGCTGCCGGTCTACGCGCTGGACGCCTCGGTTAAGCTGACGGACAACCTCTCCATCGAGGCGGTGTGGCTGCTGGAGTTCCGGCAGATGCGGATCGATCCCGACGGCACCTATTTCAGCACGAACGATCTTGCGAGCCCGGGCGGCAAGAACGTCTACCTCGGCTTCGGACTGCCTCCCATCGTCGACAGCCAGCCTCTCGGCGCGATTCCGAGGAGCCCTGATCGCAGGCCCAACGATTGCAGCCAGTGGGGTCTGGCCGCGCACTATCTTGCCACCAATCTCAATCACACTGACTTCGGTTTCTATTTTCTCAGGTACAGCAGCCGTCTGCCCGTGATCGACGCTGTGACTCCGACCGGCCCGGTCGCGCCGTACATTCCCGGCGTTCTCTCCGGTCTTCTTGTGGAGTACGCAGGCGTCCCGGCCTCGGCGGCTCCGACGGTTGCGAACCAGTTGCTCACCCTTTATGCGACCAATCCCGCCCTGCTGACCGCCGCACAGGCAGGCCTCATCGCCAATGCTCAGAAGGTGGCGTTCCTCACGGACGCGGCCACAGGCCGTTACTTTGTCGATTACCCGAAGGGCATCGACATGTTTGGCGCGAGCTTCAACACCGACCTCGGGACGACCGGCATCTCGCTGCAAGGCGAGGTCTCCTACAAGCGCAATGTTCCCCTGCAGGTGGACGATGTCGAACTGCTGTTCGCCACCCTCTCTGCGATGAATCCGGCCTACGGCGCGAACAACCAGATCGGGAATTACTTCGGCCAGATGAGCACCGAAGTCTTGGGGTACCGCCGCCTCGACGTGTGGCAGGCCCAGGCCACCGCCACGAAGGTGTTTGGCCCGATGCTCGGCGCCAGCCAGCTCACTCTCGTGGGTGAAGTCGGCCTCACCTCCGTCCCCGATCTTCCCGCGAAGAGCACGCTGCGGTTCGACGGCGCAGGCACCGACACCGCCGGCGCCCTCATGGAACTGGTCAACACGGGCAACGCGACCATTCCCGCGACCGCGAGCAGCGTCCCGGCCACCCCGGCCAGCGCGTTCGCCGACAAGACTTCATGGGGTTACCAGGTGGTCGGAAAGCTCGACTACAACAACCTCTTCGCAGGGATCAACGTCTCCCCCTCGCTGGCTTTCGCCCACGATGTCAACGGAAACACTCCACTCCCGCTGGGGAATTTCCTGCACAACCGGAAGACGCTCACCCTGGGTGCGGAATTCACCTTTCAGAACCGGTGGTCCCTTGACCTCAAGTACGTCAATTACTTCGGCGGCGGCGACTACAATCTGATCTCGGACCGGGACTACGTCTCCGCGACGATAAAATATTCCTTCTGAACCCCGTTGAGTGGCATTCCTGATAGACCCAAAGTCCAATGAACCCTGATTCTCACTCCTCCATGCGCCTGCCACCCTCCATCCTCGCAGCGTTGGTCGCAACCGCCTCCGTCCTGTCCGCGGCCGTCCCGGCGGACCAGGCTGCCCGCCTCGGCAAGGACCTGACGCCGCTCGGCGGCGAACAAGCCGGGAACGCCGCCGGCACCATCCCCGAGTGGACCGGCGGCATCACGCAGCCGCCCGCCGGCTATGTTGTGGGCATGCACCATCCCGATCCGTTT
>PMKA01000459.1 GCA_003157575.1 Opitutia bacterium | reverse complement strand
CGACGGAGGGACCCGTACGCCGGGGGCTGCGCCCTCCGTGGCGTCCCGCAAAGGAGGGTGTGCGGGGCTGGCGGCTAATCACTGCCGGCTACCCGATCCGGTGTTCTCTTCTGCAACGTATCGAATGGCATGGAACGCATGTCAGTAATCCCCGCTCGCTGAGCTAACTGGATGTGCTCAGTCAGTGAGATCCCAGAACCCTGCGTCCCCAAAAGATCCCGTGCGGCTCCGTTCATCACTTCGAGCGCCACCCCATTATCCCTCGCATACACCAAGCCCTCGACCCACGACAGAATCCGTCCACCAGCCATGTGATGAGAGACCAGCATATCGAAGGCGATCTCAAGCCCATGTCGCTCGGCCAAGGCTAGGCTGCGACGAAGCCGCGAGAAAGGAACCTTCAGAAAGGCCACGGCAACAAACCACGGCCAGATTGATGGACGTTTTCTCATTTCTTGCCAACGCTACCGACCTGCGGCGCCGGGTGGTGGCGCGACGGGTGCGCCCCTGGCCTCCGTAGCTTCAGCGGAGGAGGCAGCAGCGTGCGTGCGAGCCAAGACCGTTTGGTGAGGCGACTGGTTCGCCAAAAATCTACATCCTTCGCAAAGAAATAAGGACATAAGCCAGCCAAACAGCGATCAACACTGGATATGACACGAAATGTGCCCGCCACGAGAAACTGGCAACACTTCTGGCGTCTTTGTCGGCCCAAAGGGCACGAAGGAGCCAACGCTCCACATAAACCGAGACAAAAAACGCGGGTACAAGCATGAAGAGACCGGCTGCAGGAATCATCCATCCCAAGTCTCCCTCGTACGGAATGAGCCAAGCCGATTGAACGGTGACAGCATAGACCTTGCTCCAAATCCCTTCAAGGCCCAGAGCACGACCAGCAGTAGTCGCCTCAATGACAACCCACAGAAGCCAAAAGAGTGGGAATCCAAGCAACGTCGAACAGCAATTGGCGATCGCTACACCTTTCAGGGCTTTCTTCTTATCAATGCCATAATGCCGGTAGGCCACGTAGAACTCTGCCGCCACTACCGGCAAAAGTGCCAACAGCATCGCAGGCAGATGGAAGAACAGCATCGGGACGCCTGCATCTGCGATGATCGGGTTCATCTTATGGCGAAAAATCGTCTAGAAATCTTCGCAAACTGTAATCGACTCCGCCGGCGGTTGTCCATGCCAGACCCTCTCCGCGGCTTCCATGAAATCGGAAGCCAAAGTTGTGGCCATGGTTTGGGGAAAGATCCGGCTGATGGGCCAAGTCTCCATTGAGACTACTGCCGGCTACATGCATCCGGTTGTGGATGTGTTGGAGAAATATTGGGTGTCCCAATCAAGCGCGATTGAACCGCGAAGGCCGCCAAGACTCGCGAAGTTGACCGATCCATCTCGGCAACCATCCAAACCTTGAATCGAAACGGAAAAGCTTCACACCACACCGACCTTTGCATCCTTTCGCGGGAGACGCCTCCGTTCTCTCCGTTCCCTCCTGTAAAATCACCCCTTCCGATACTTCGGTCCGGACGCCGGCATTCGCCGAAGCCACGATCCGGCGCAGCGCGGTTTCGGCGCGTTGCACGTTCGTGTTCTCGAACCGGGCGTCTGCACGCGTCGGTCGCGCAGCCGCCGGCCGGACACCGGCAAGGGATCAATTTGAGCTGCGGCGGGTCTGGAATAATGCCGGGAAATCGCTTGCCACGCCCGGGGTGGCGGCAAAACTCAGCGCCCTGCCGCTTTTGGGCGCCCCGTGGCCCGCGGCAGTTATCCGCATAGCAAACCGACCTGTTTCTTCGCGGGCTGCGGCCCGCTTTTCCGACCTACCATGGATGACACGCCTGCCAAAGAGACGCCTGGAGAGGGTCTCGAAAAAATCGATCTCAGCCAACTGCAAGACTTCCGTTTCGGAACGCAATGGACCGAGATCAAATCGGTTCCCGGAGACCGACGGGAACCCGAACGCGACCGAGGCCCCCGCCGAGAGGGCGGAGGCCGGGGCGATGGCAGACCGCGTGACGTCGAGGGCGGCGAACTGCGGCGGGACCGGCGTGTCTTTCGCCGGCCGGGCGGCGAAGGCGCCGGTGCAACGGCGCCGGGCCAGGCGGCGGGGCTTCCGGGCGGCGGGCAGGGCGGAGCCGGCAGGCCGGCTGGAGACCAGCGCCCCGTGGAGGGCCAGCGGCGCGGACGTCCTCCGGAGCCGCAGGGCGGCGAGCGCCGGTGGTCCGGACCGCGTCCCCAGCAGGACTACCGTCCCTATCTCAGCCCCTATTTCAACCTCGCGTTCTATCCTGAAGACACCGGATTTTCGGCGTTGGTGAAGGCGATGCGCGGCTCGTGCCGGACGTTCGAGCTGTTCGAGATCGCCCGCCTGATCCTTGGGAAAAACGACCGCTTCATCGTGGTTGTGACGCGGCGGCCTCCCGAAGCCGCCGGCCCGGCCGAGGCCCAGGCGGCCGCGCCGGCCAGAAGCAGCGTCCCGGTTTTTGTGAGTGTGACGGACGGCCTGCCGTTCGACACCGAGGAGGCTGCGCTCGCGCATGCGGTCGGCCGGCATCTGGACCGCTTTTTCGACCAAACGGTCGTGGAGGTTGAGCCGCCGAAGGGCAACTTCCCGTTCGTCAATCGCTGCACGCTTTCGGGCGAACTCCTGGGGCCGCCGAATTATCACCGCTACCAGCAGATCGTCCAGCAGCACCACGCCGCCAATTTCTCGCGGATGCCGTTTGACCAGTATCGCGAGCGCATCGAGACGGTGCGCGACCCGGAAGTGGTCAAACTCTGGCTGGAGAAGATGAAGAAGACCACGCGCTACACCTGGAAGCTGGGCGCGGAGGGCGACAAGCCGGTGACGTTCGACAGCATCGAGGAGGCGCGCGCGCACCTGACGGCGACCGCGAAGGACAAGGTTGTGAAGGCGGTCGATTCCGTGCGTTTTCCCGGAAAACTGATCGAGTCGCTGCCCCCGGGCGAAATCCGGCGCGCGATCGATGGCCAGATCGAACGCCAGCGGCGTTTCCCCCTGGACACTGCCAACGCGTTGCGCGGGCGGCTGCGCCGGGAGGGGTTCACGATCTTCAAGAAAGGCTCGAAGGGCATCTCTTACGTATGCGCGGTCAAGCGCAAGTTCCGGGTGCCCGGACAGACTTTCGCCGAGAGCATCGACGTGCTCATCAAGTTCATCGAGGCCAACCCGATGATCACCCTGCGCGAACTTCCGCTGAAGCTCCTCGGTTTTGCGCCGCAGGCCGTTCCGGCGGTTTCGCCGGCGCCCGTGCTCGCCGAGCCGGGGACGGCCGCACCCGAGGCCGAGGCGGCTGCAGCCGGCCCGGCGGAGCCCACGCTGACTCCGGAACAACAGGAGAAGCTGAGGCGTGCGACGATGGATTTGCACTGGCTGGTTCACGAGGGCTACGTGACCGAGTTCGCCGACGGCAGGCTGTTCACGCCGCCGCCGATGGCCGAGGCGCGCGCAAGGGCCGCCGAGTCTGCGGAAGGAGAGGAACACGATCCTGAGAATTTCCCCGAGGTCCCCGCGGCGGCTCCGGCCGCCGCGCCGGCAGCGCCTTCACCGGCCGTTCAGGACGCACCGCCTCCGGTGGAACCGGCCGTCCCTGTCGTTCAGGAGCCGCCGCCTTCCGTGGAACCGCCTGCTGCCGTCGTCCCGGAACTGCCGTCGGCTGCGGAACCGGTCCCGGAGCCGGCTCCGATTCCGGAACCGCCTCCATCCGGGGACACGCCTCCCGCGGGCGCTGATGCGCCTCCGGCGACGTGATCTTTTTGGCGGCCTGCGGGGTCCGAAGCCTCCTCAGACCGCCAGGTGGTCAGGCCGGAATCTGTCCGGGTGGCCGCGCGATCCAGAAATCCCCAGGTGCGGCTTTCATAGTCCGTACGAACCAGAAGCCCCAATACCCAGACCCCGCCATGCAAAACGTCGCCCTTCAATGGATCGATTACACGATCATCGCGCTGTACACCGCGTTTGTCGTAGGCATCGGTTTTGCGCTCAAGCGCTACATGAAGACGTCCTCCGACTTCCTGACGTCGGGACGTTCCATCCCCACATGGGTCACCGGCCTGGCCTTCATCTCCGCAAATCTGGGAGCCCTTGAACTGGTCGGAATGGCGGCCAGCGGCGCCAAATACGGCATCGCCACCNNCTACGGCTCGAAGGCGCGCTCGGTTCCGGAGTATCTGAAGATGCGGTTCGACGAACGGGTCCGCGCCCTCAACTCGGTCTCCTTCGCGGTGATGACCGTGTTCGCCTCGGGCATTTCGATGAACGCCCTGGCGAAGCTGCTTCACCAGCTCCTCGGCTGGAATTACGATCTCTCCCTCTGGATCTGCTCGGGCATCGTGCTGCTCTACGTGCTGAAGGGCGGCCTGACCTCGGCCATCTACACCGAGGTGCTCCAGTTCTTCATGATCGTGCTCGGGTTCGCGCCGGTCGTCTACCTTGCGCTCAAGGACGTCGGCGGCTGGCACGCCATGACCGGCGCGCTTCAGACCGTCGCCGCCGATCCCGCCCGCCTCTCGCTCAAGCCGGAAGGCGTGACCTACGCGGCCAATGCGTGGTCGAGCGCGTGGCAGCCCCTGCTCGGCGGGCCCTCAAAGAATCCCATGGGCGTCGACTGGTTCGCCATGGTCTTCGGCCTGGGCTTCGTGCTCTCGTTCGGCTACTGGNNCGCGGCCATTCCGAAGATGCTCTTCCCCGCGCTGGTGATCATCCCCGGCATGCTCGCCGTGGCGCTCGCCGTCATGCCGGGCAAGGGCTACCGCCTGCCGTCGCCCCCCGTCCACGAGGCGAGGATGGAGGCTGCGGTCGCCGCCCTGGATTCCGGCGCGGGCTCCTCGGACGCGATCATCAAGGCCGTCGGCATGAAGATGGACAGGGCCAGAGTCGACGCACTCGTCGCCGACAACGCCGCGCGGAGGCTGGAGGACGGGATCGTCCGCGCCCGTATTCAGGATGCGGTTACGGAGAACGACTACGACGGCGTCATCCTCTCGCTCGTGAAGCGCTACTGCCCGCCGGGCATGCTCGGCCTCGCGCTCACCGCCCTGCTTGCCTCGTTCATGTCGGGGATGGCCGGCAACGTCACCGCCTTCAACACCGTGTGGACCTATGACCTCTACCAGGCCTACATCGCCCCGAACCGGACCGACAGCCACTACATGTGGATGGGCCGGTTCATCACGGTCGTCGGCATCCTGCTCAGCATCGCGGCCGCGTACTTTGCGAGCCGGTGGACCAACGCGATGGACATCATCCAGCTGGTCTTCGGTTTCGTGAACGCCCCGCTTTTCGCCACCTTCCTGCTCGGCATGTTCTGGTCGCGCTGCACCGGCACGGGCGCCTTCATCGGCCTCATCCTCGGCATGGGCACCTCGGCGCTCTTCCACGCTGTCACACTCACGGTGGGCAACCTGCCCGGCGTGAAGGGCGGCTATCTCGCGCAGCTGGTCGCCTTCCCGAGCGACATGGCCCAGAACTTCTGGCTCGCCGCCACCGCATTCACCGTCTGCCTGCTGGCCACGGCGGTCATCTCGCTGCTGACCGCCCAGAGGAAGACCGTGGACGAGATGAAGGGGCTGGTCTATTCCCTGACCCCGAGGCTGAAGGAGGAGGAGCAGAACTTCTTCCTCCGTCCCGCCGTCTTCGGCTCGCTGCTCCTCGCATGCTGCGTCGTCCTCAACGTCATCTTCTGGTAACAAGAAAGGAACTCCGTCATGGGTCTCGATATCCGCTGGCCGATTGGCCTCATGTTTTCGATCGTCGGTCTGTTGCTGACCGGGTATGGCATCTCCTCCGGTTCCGGAATCTACAAGTGCTCCCTTGGCATCAACATCAACCTGATCTGGGGCATCGTGCTCCTGGTCTTTGGCGCCGCCATGCTCGCGCTCGCAAAGATCGCCTCGGGCAAAACTCCCGAAGACAAGAAGTAGGCTCCAAAGCCGGTCCCCCCCTCCGCGACGCCGGCCCGCCCCGTGTGGGCCGGCGTTTTTCTTGCTCCGGTCGTTTCCCTCGGGAATTCAGGCGCTTTGTGGAGACGCGACGCCTTCGTGGCGTTGCGCGCCCAAATTGGAGGATTTCGGACGGCACGGAACGGAGGGTCGCAGCCAATCTTCCCGTCTTGCCGGAAGGACGGCGCTCCGTATCTTGAGACCCTGGATCATGAACTCCGCCGACAAAGAGGACATCGTCGTTTTCATCACGCGCCGCGAGGGGAAGTGCGCGGATTGCGGGCGGGAGATTTCCAAGGGCGACTGGATCCGCCTCGAAAAGGAGCAGCCGCTCTGTCTCGACTGCGCCGATCTGGAGCATCTTGAATATCTCCCCCGCGGGGATGCCGCGCTGACCCGCCGGGCCACGAAATACTCCCCGCTTCGCGCCGTGGTGGTGCAGTGGTCGCGAAGCCGCCAGGTCTACGAAAGGCAGGGAATACTCGCCGATCCGGCGGCGATCCGAAAGGCGGAGGAGGAATGCCTGGCGGACGCGGACATCCGCGAGCGCAGGCGCGAGAGGGCTGCCCAGGCGCGGGAGGCGCAGGAGCCGGCCTTTCTGGCGGCGGTGACGGGCGCCATCCGTCTGGAATTTCCGGGCTGCCCCGCCGAAGAGGCGGCGCAGATCGCGGCGTGGACCTGCGAGAAGCATTCCGGACGCGTGGGCCGGTCCGCCGCGGCAAAACAGCTCGACCGGCAGGCGCTGCGTCTCGCGGTCGTGGCCCGCATCCGGCACAAACACACGCCTTACGACAAGCTGCTGGCGAAGCATGGCGACCGTCCGCTGGCGCGCGAGGAGGTGCGGGCGGAGATCGACCGCGTCCTCCGGAAATGGGAGACCGCCGCACGGCCGGCCGTGGCGTCGGCCGCGGAGGGTCAGCCGTGACGCGACTGCGATTTGCCATGTTCATCCTGATCGTCCTTTCAGTCTGGGCCGCGATGCACGGATATGTGTTCTGGCGGCTTGCGTCCGTGCCGTGGGTGGCGGACCACCTCGGGCGTCATGCGGTGTTCCTGACGGCCCTGGGGTTCGCCGCCAGCTTCCCGCTGGCCCGCCTCCTGAACGCCAGGCATCTGGCGGTGCTCGGGCGGCCCCTGGAATTCTTCGCGGCGAACTGGGTGGGCGTGCTGTTCCTTTTGCTTGTGGCGTTGTTGGCCGCGGAAGCGATCACGGCCGGCGGCTGGTTGTTCCAACGCCACGTCCCGATGATCAGGGGAGGGGCGGTCCTCGTGGCGTTTCTGCTCTCCGCCGTGGCATTCGTCCAGGGGATGCGGCCGCCGGTCGTGACCCGGTGCGAGGTGCGGCTGGCCGGGCTCGCGAAGGAATGCGACGGGATGGTGCTCGTCGCGGTGTCGGATCTCCACCTGGGCACGCTGATCGGAAGGAAGTGGATGGAGAGCCTCGTCGCGCAGCTCGACGAACTGGAGCCGGATGCCGTTGTAATTGTCGGCGACCTGGTCGACAGCGAAGTGGGATCGTTGCAGCCGCTGCTGCCGGTGCTCCGGACGCTCCGGGCGCCCCGCGGTGTCTGGGCCGTGACGGGGAACCACGAGTATTATGCCGGGCTTGACCGCAGCGTGGCGCTGCTTGAAGCGGCGGGCTACACGGTCTTGCGCGACCGGGCGGCCGTGCTCGCGCCCGGGCTCGTGCTTGCAGGGGTGGATGACCTCGGTGCGCGCCGGCAGTTTGGCGGCGGCGAGCAGGCGGTCGAGCGCGCGCTGGCGGGCCGGCCCCCGGGCGCCGTCGTGTTGTTGTCCCATTCGCCCGCACAGGTGAAGACGGCTGCCTCGCTGGGGGTCGGACTCATGCTGTGCGGCCACACGCACAACGGGCAGATCTGGCCGTTCAATTACATCGTCCGGATGACCACCCCCTATGTCGGCGGACGTTGGGAAGTGGGCGGGATGACGCTGATTGTCGGACGCGGCACCGGGACGTGGGGGCCCCGGATGCGCCTCTGGCAGCCGGGCGAGATCCTGCGGATCACTCTACGGAAGGAGTGAAGTCGGTCACTGCAGCGGGGTGTTGAACGCTGCGCGGCTCAGTGGGCGAACCGGGGGCAGAGGATGCGGGTGATCCCGGGCCTGCCAACCGGGCTCTTTTTTCTCGCCGTTTCGGCGCCGCAAGGGTGTTTATCTTGACCGTCATGTTGCATCGAACACTCCGCGACGAAGCATACGAGGCCAACCGCCGGCTGGGCGCGTCGGGTCTGGTCGATCTCACGTTTGGAAATGTCAGCGTGGCCGACCCCGGGGCCGGCGTTTTTGCGATCAAGCCGAGCGGTGTGCCCTATGGCGAACTGACGCCGGAGACGATGGTGCTGGTCGACATGGAGGGTCGCGTGGTGGAAGGCAGTCTGCGGCCGTCGTCCGACACTCCGACGCACCGGCGGCTGTTCCAGGCATTCGCGGGAATCCGCGCGGTGGTGCACACCCATTCGCGCCACGCGGTGAGTTTCGCGCAGGCCGGGCGGCCCGTGCAGTGTTTCGGGACGACGCATGCGGACTATTTCAACGGAGCGGTGCCGGTCACGCGGCCGATGACGGCTGAGGAGATCGCCGATGCATACGAGTGGAACACCGGCAACGTGATTGTGGAGACGTTTCGCGACCGCGATCCGCTCGACGTTCCGGCGGTGCTGGTGTGGAGGCATGGACCGTTTGCGTGGGGGCCGACCGGCGCGAAGGCCGTGGAGACGGCGGCGGCGCTGGAGATTGTCGCCCAGATGGCGTTTCAGACGCTCGCGCTCGCGCCCGGGCGCGAACCGATCGAGCCGGAATTGCTCCGCCGGCATTTCAAGCGCAAGCACGGGCCCGGGGCGACCTACGGCCAGCGCTGAGGCCCTAGCCCGCGAGTCGCGACAGTTGATGCAGACATGCTGTCCTGACTTGTTCTATCGGGGACTGGCTCAACTCAGGAGGAATCAGCAAGAGGATGTCGATGCCTTCCTGGCGCAGGATCTTCCTGATCCGTCTGTCCGTTAGTGCCTTGAATGCTCTGTGTAACGTCCCGCAGAACGCTGCTTCTAGAGGAGCGTCTTCGAGTGCCTGTTGATGAGCGTCTCTCTCGGAAAAAGCGGCAGACATTTGGCAATGATCTGCAAATGAGGCCTATCTTGGCGGTCCGTCTGGTCAAAGAGGCGGATGCTGGTGACTTTAGCTTTCAACATCGCCACCGGATCCAGCAAGCGGTACGTCGCTTCGTCCTTCTGAATCTCCACGACAGAATCAAGGTCTTCTTGATCAAGCCCGGGAACGGAATGCAGCACCTCGACTACAAGAGGCCGCCCATCGTCGGAATTTGACGTCAACGTCAGCACGCGTCCGTCCCCAAAGGCCCAAAGAGGTGTCTTTTCGTGATTCCACTCTGGCAGGGCAGCAATGATGTCGCTGGCCCGCATTCGCGCCAACACATCGAGATCCAGCGAACCAAATCGTTCAGAGTCGGCCCGCGCCTCATCAAGGTAGGTGATGGCCCGAAGATTGACGGCCTGCCCGCCAACAATCGTCAAGTCAGGACATGCGGAAAACAATGCCCGGTCGTCGTGAGGCCGTGTAAGTCTATCCGCCATCAGCGGCGGCCGCCGAAGACCCTTTTGGCCCGGGAACCGGAATCCATTCTCAACCCGAGCAGCGAGACGTTTCCCTTGAGCCCCTCCCAGCCCTTGCCCTCCGCAGACATGCGGGCCATGGTTGCGCGCGATGCGACATGAATAGCATCCACCCGGGCCGAAAACTCCGACCGGGTAATTGCGCGAATAGCTCGATTGAAGATCCGCTTCACCCGCTGCAATCTACAGCGGAGGCTGTTTCGGTCAACAGCAACCTCGGATGAACCGACAGCCGACACTGGGGACGAACCTATTGGTCGGGAGAGGAACGTGGAAATCAGGAGTCGCGGACCGTTTCGCCACGAGGGTAGCCGCGAGCGTGAGCGAGTGGCCGCACTCACGTGGTGCGGGGCATAACCACCGCCATGGGCGGCCATGCTGTAGACGGGCAGCCGCCACGAGGCAAGCCGCAAGGTGTCCGGCCGGGAGCGGCATGCCGCCCCCGCGCCCGCCGCCAAGCCAAAAAGACCACAAACCACGGCCCCTTTGGATCGGCTTTCTTCGAAACAGGCGTTTATCCCGGCCGTCTTTTGGAAGGCCGCGGGTTCTTTGCCGCCGTAGCTGCTGTGATCGTCGGCGACAAGCGCGACCTCATGCCCGACTCGGCTCCTTCATTCGTAATGGGTCCACATCCGAATGATTTTCACCGCCCGTTTCTCCGGGTAGATCTGATACACAAGTCGGTGCTGGATGTTAATCCGCCGGGACCATGCACCATCGAGATCTCCGACCAACTTCTCAAATCCTGGCGGGCTTTGAAACGGATCCTTCTTCAAAATCTCAAGCAGGCGTTCTGCTTGGGGCCGAAGATTGCTGGACGCCAGCTTCTTGGCGTCCTTCAGGGCTTGCTTGGTATAATAGAGCCGCCAAGTCACCAGGCGATTTCAGTCTCGGCTCTCCCCAACGGCTCCCGCAATCCCTTCCGAATGGATTCGCGCATTCCAGGTATCGACAGAAGGTAGAGCGTCTCCTGAATGCTCCGCCAATCGTCCTCGGCCACCAAAACCGCATTGTTGCGCTTGCCGGTAATCTGGACGGGGACGTGGGAAGCGGCGGTGTCGTCGACAAGCTGATAGAGCCTGGAACGAGCTTGGGTGACGGGAATGGATGTCATGCCAAGAGCGTACGGTTAAGCGTACGGCTGTCAAGCGGGTTCTTTCTCGGCGCAACGCCTACGACGAGGCCCGACCGCCGGCTGGCGCGTCAAGGGATTACGTCTCAACGGCAATTAAAGCCCAACCGCATAGGACCCGCTGCCTCCGGATCGTCGCCAGTCAAGAGTCAAGACATGACGTCTTCGGCCGGCGTCTTCATCTTATGCGGTCCGCTGCCGCACGGTGCGCCCCGGCACCCAGCTCGCCCCGATCAACGTGGCGCGGGCATAGGCGGGAACGCCGAGCTCGTTGCTCTGGAGGAGCGAGATGAGCATGTCGACGGCCGCCTCGCCGACCCGGTCGTTGTGCTGGTCCATGCTGGCCCAGTCGGAATCCCCGCTGCGGCGTTCGAGCTGGATGAGACCGATGTCATGCGGGACGCGGCGCCCGTGCGCTTCGAGCCAGCGGCGCACCACATTATAAAGGGTGAAGATCACATCGGGCCGCTCGCGGTCACACCAGGCCAGGAAGCGTCCGGGATCGTCGCGCGCCTCGGCCACGTCGTAGAAGGGCGGCACGCGGTCGCCCGGGGGAAGTTCCTGCTGGCCGATCAACATGCCTGACGAGAAGCGTCCTTCGACGAGGCGGTCGATCCTTTGGTCGATCACGAGTCCGGGCCGGCGGTAGCCGAGCGCAACGGCGTGTTCGACCGCCTGCAGCACCAGGGCGTGATGGTCGACGCAGCAGAACGACAGCGTCGGTTCATGGGTGCGAACGCCGGTGACGACGCAGGCGTGGCGCGCCCATGTGGCCGCGAAGCGCGCCGGCAGGCGGTTCTCTTCCATCATGCCGGCCACGATCACCCCGCGGATGCCCCGTGCGGCGAGGATCCGGTTGAGACGGGGGCCGTCGAGTCCGGGGTCGTGGAGCCAGAACGTGTCCGTGGCGTAACCCTGCGAATTCGCGCGCCGCTGACATCCCGCGACGTACACCGGGATCGTCGGATGGGATCGAAAGGCGTCGCGATCGCGGTTCGCGTTGAGGAGGGCGATCGTGTGCACGGTCCGCGCGGTGCGCGACACGCGAAGCGCCGCCATCAGGTGCGAAATGACCGGGTCCGGCGTGTACCCGCAGCGGCGCGCGGCGGCCTGCACGCGCTCGCGCGTCGCGGCGGGAATCTGCGGATCGTGCCTCAGGGCGAGCGAGACGGTGTTCTTCGAAACCCCCAGTTCGCGCGCCAGCATCGCCATCGTCATGCGGGCCATGCGGGCAGGGTGGGGCGGTTCACTTGACGGTCAAGTAAAAGTGCAATCGCCGGCCGGTGTCCGCCGGCTACCGTGTTGGAGCTTTCTCCCAACAATGTCATTCGCCCTCGGCATTGATTACGGCACCAATTCGGTTCGCGCGCTGGTCGTGCGCTGCGAGGACGGCGCGGAACTTGGCGCCTGCGTCGTCGACTATCCGGGCGGCAAACAGGGCATCCTGCTCGACCCGAAGGACCATCATCTCGCGCGGCAGCACCCGGGCGACTACCTTTATGGCCTTGAACGGAGCGTGAAGGGCGCGCTGGCGGCGGCGAAGAAACACCGTGGCTTTGACGCCGCGAAGGTCATCGGTCTCGGCGTCGACACCACCGGATCGAGCCCGATTCCGGTCGACCGCAACAACCGGCCGCTCGCGCTCGACAAGAAGTGGCGGAAGAACCTCGCCGCGCAATGCTGGCTCTGGAAGGATCACACCGGATGGCGCGAGGCGGGGCGCATCACGGAGCTCGCTGCGAAACACCGGCCGCAGTTCATCGCAAAGTGCGGCAACACGTATTCGTCGGAGTGGTGGTGGTCGAAGATCTGGCACTGCCTGGCCGTTGCCCCGGAGGTGTTCGACGCGGCCTGGTCGTGGGTCGAACTCGCCGACTGGGTGCCGTCGGTGCTGGCGGGCGTGACCGATCCGACCAGGGTCAAGCGCGGCATCTGCGCGGCGGGTCACAAGGCGCTTTTTTGCGAGGAATGGGGCGGGCTGCCCGACAAGGAGTTTCTCGCGCTGCTCGACCCTAAGCTGGCCGCGCTTCGCGACCGCCTGTACGAGAAGGCTTATGACGCCACCGAGCCGGCCGGCCGGCTCTCCCCGGAGTGGGCGGCCAGGCTCGGGCTGACGGCCGGCATTCCGATCGCGATCGGCGAGTTCGACGTGCATTACGGCGCGATCGGCTGCGGCGTCACCGAGGGCACGCTCGTCAAGGTCATCGGCACGTCCACCTGCGACTGCGGTGTGGTTTCCGCGGCAAAACACGTGCCCGACATTCCCGGGATCTGCGGCATCGTAAAGGGCGCGATCCTCCCCGGGTACTACGGGATCGAGGCGGGCCAGTCTGCTGTGGGGGACATTTTCAAATGGTGGATTGAGGTTGTGTGCGAGGGCGACGGCGCGCTCCATTCCCGGCTGTCCCGGGAGGCCGCGCAGCTGAAACCCGGGCAAAGCGGCCTGGTGGCGCTCGACTGGAACAACGGCAACCGCACGATCCTGGTCGACCAGACGCTTTCGGGGCTGGTCCTTGGCCAGACGCTTCACACAACGCGGGCCGAGATCTACCGCGCCCTGATCGAGGCGACGGCGTTCGGCGCACGCGCGATCATCGAACGGATCAGGGAATACGGCGTGTCGATCGACCGGGTGGTCTGCGCCGGCGGCATCGCGGAGAAAAACCCGCTGCTGATGCAGATCTATGCAGACGTCACGGGCTGCACGATGCTCGTCGCGGGTTCCAGCCAGGCGTGTGCGCTCGGTTCGGCGGTTTCGGCGGCGGTGCTGGCCGGAGCCCACAAGGATTTCGCGAGCGCGCAGAAGGCGATGTCCTCGATCAAATCGAAGCAATACAAGCCCGGCGCGGCTGCGCAAGAAACCTACAACCAGCTCTACGTCGTGTACCGGCAGCTTCACGACTCTTTTGGCGGCCTCAACAAGTCGGCGGATCTCTCCCGTGTGATGAAGGATCTGCTGGCCATCAAGGAGCGGGCGGTGAGCAGCGAGTAGCGCGCATGTCAGCCGGTCCGGATTGAATTCGCTCAATGACCCTTCTTTCAGCATTAATGATCGATGTAGGAGCCTGCTTGCAGGCGATCCTTCTCCAGAGTCGCCTGCAAACAGGCTCCTGCAAACGAGCTCAATTTCCCAAACCTACCGCTTCTTTCCCATGAAACCCAAAACGCCGGTAATCTGGTTCATCGCCGGCAGCCAGCATCTTTACGGCCCCGGCCCGCTCAAGCAGGTCGCCGCCAACTCCACTGCGATCGCAGAGGCCCTGGACGCCGCGAACCGCATCCCGCTGCACGTTGCGTTCAAGGCGCTCCTGACGACGCCCGACGAGATTCGCAGCCTCTGCCTCGAAGCAAACCGCGATCCGGATTGCGCAGGGCTCATCCTCTGGATGCACACCTTCTCGCCGGCGAAGATGTGGATTGGCGGCCTCTCGGTGCTCCGGAAGCCGTTCGTCCATCTCCACACCCAGTTCAATCGCGACCTCCCATGGGGGGAGATCGACATGGACTTCATGAACCTCAACCAGGCCGCGCACGGCGATCGCGAGGCCGGGTTCCTCCACACGCGCATGCGCCTCGGCCGGAAGGTCGTCGTCGGGCACTGGCAGGACCCCGAGGTCCAGGACCGGCTGGCCGCCTGGATGCGCGCGGCGCGGGGATGGCACGATCTGCAGGGGGCGAAATTCGCGCGATTCGGAGACAACATGCGCCAGGTGGCGGTGACCGAGGGCGACAAGGTGTCCGCCGAGATGCGTTTCGGATTTTCCGTCAACGGCTATGGGGTGGGCGACCTCGTCGCGAAGATCTCCGATGCGGCGATCGACAACGGGGCCGTCGACGCGCTCTGCGCCGAGTACGAGGCGCGCTATGCCGTTGCGAAGGAACTCCGCAAGGGCGGCGCGCGGTACGATTCGCTGCGCTACGGAGCACGCATCGAGATCGGCCTGCGCGCATTTCTTGAGGAGGGCGGCTTCAAGGGCTTCACCACGACGTTTGAGGACCTTCACGGTCTGCGTCAGCTGCCCGGGCTCGCCGTGCAGCGCCTGATGGCGGACGGCTACGGATTTGGCGCGGAGGGCGACTGGAAGACGTGTGCGCTGCTCCGGGCGATGAAGGTGATGGGCGACGGGCTGAAGGGCGGCACCTCGTTCATGGNNCATGGAGGACTACACGTACCATCTGAATTCGAAGGGCCACCAGGTGCTTGGCGCGCACATGCTCGAGGTCTGCGAATCGATCGCCGCCGGCAGGCCCTCGCTCGAAATCCATCCGCTCGGAATCGGAGGACGGGAGGACCCGGTGCGGCTTGTGTTCGATGCGCACGCCGGCCCCGCGCTCAACGCGTCGCTCATCGACATGGGCAACCGGTTCCGCCTGATCGTCAACGAAGTCACCGCGGTCAGGCCCCCGAAGCTGCCAAAGCTGCCGGTCGCGCGCGCCGTGTGGGAATGCAAACCCGATTTCAAGACCGCCTGCGCCTGCTGGATTCTCGCCGGAGGAGCGCATCACACGGGTTTCAGCTACACGGTCACGACGGAGATGCTGGAGGATTTCGCGACGATCGCCGGCATCGAGCTGGCGGTGATCAACGCGGACACGCGGCTTTCCGACTTCAAGCAGGCCCTGCGCTGCAACGAGGTGTATTTTCACCTTGCCCAGGGAATCCGCGCGTGACGACGGGTATCCCCGCATCCTGCCACCGTCCTTTTTGCATCCAACGCGACATGAATTCCCGCGAATGGCGCCATGCGTGGACATTGATTTCTTGACCCCCAGAAAACATTCCGAGTCGATGAATGCATCGGCCCCGATCTCCCCAGCTCTGGAGTCGCGGCGTCCTCGCCGCGTCTCCAACATACAGGCTGTACGAGGGCGCCATTTTCGGTGTGAAATATGCGGTCTGGCGCGCCGCGTCCCCATTTGACCTGCAGGCCAGTCCAAACTTCGCTTTTCCGAACAACCCCGAATACATGAAGACCCTGACCCCGATACTCGCAGTCGCGCACGCCGACACGTCGACCCTCACCGGAATCGACTGGCTGGCCGTGGCGCTCTATTTTAGCGTCCTGCTGGGCGTTGCCTGGTGGGTTGTGAAACACCGCAAGGACACTGCGGCCGACTATTTCCTCGCCGGCCGCAANNGTTCACCATGCCGGAGTTTCTCGAGCGCCGCTTCAGCACCAGTTCGCGCTACGTGCTGTCGATCGTGTCGCTGATCACGTTCGTCGTTTCGAAGATCGCGGTCGGCATCTTTGCAGGCGGCGTCGTTTTCTCGACGCTGCTGCCCGAGGTCCACCTGAACATCGGCGGCGTTGAAATCAACAGCTTCTGGATCGGCTCGGTGTCGGTCATCCTGCTCACCGGCCTGTACACCGCGCTCGGCGGAATGCGCGCGGTCGCCTACAACGACGCGGTGCAGGTCGTCGTCCTCATCTGCGGTTCGGCGACGCTGACCTTTTACGGCCTCTTCAAGCTGGGCGGCTGGCACGCGCTGCACGAGCTGTGCGGTTCCGACATGTTCAATCTCTGGAAGCCGATGACGCCGCCGGGCGTGCAGTCGACGTGGGCGCCGGTGCTGGAGCACGCAACCGACGGGCAGGTTGTGAAGCAGGCCTGGTATTTCAACAGCCACTATCCCTGGCTCGGCATGCTGATCTGCGCG
>PMKA01000426.1 GCA_003157575.1 Opitutia bacterium | reverse complement strand
GCGGACTGACACTTCCCGGCGGAGCGATCGTGGGCCATGCGACCGTGACTCACATCGGGGTGCTGCCGTCGTTCACCCGAAAAGGTATCGCCACCGAGCTGATACATCATCAGTTGCATGACATCGCCGCACGGGGCGAGGTGGTCGCGACGTTGCGGGCCTCTGAGGCGACGATCTATGAGCGGTACGGCTACGGCGTGGCGAGTTCATCGCAAAGCGTGCAGGTATTGCCGGCACGGGCGGCGCTGCGTCCGGACGTCGGGGCCGGCGGTCCGGTGCGACTGCTCGAGGCCACCGAAGCATGGGACGTCCTGCCCCGGATCTATGCCGGGGCGGCGGACGCATCGCGCGGCTGGCCGACATCGCCGGGATGGTATTGGGCGATGCGGACAAGGGCCGCGCATACGCCGAGCGGCGGCTGGCCGGGCGTCGGTCAGTGCCCGCCTGAATCGCGCGGACTGCCATCCGCTCAGTAGGGCTGGCCGCCTTCCGGCATGACGTACTCGGAGACTGGCGCGGAGACACCGTTGATGGTTGTTCCGCCGTTGGTGATGCCCGGGGCCATTGTCAGCATGTTCTGCGGGAACCCAAAAGTCGGCTGGGTGAGAGCGTCGAGACGGGCGAGTTCCTCCGCGCTGAGGTGCACATCGACGGCGCAGACGTTGTCGTCGAGCTGCGAGAGCCGGCGCGCCCCGATGATGACTGAGCTCACCGACGGCTGCGAGCCCACCCACGCCAGCGCCACCCTGGCGACGGTGGTCTCGTGCGCCTTGGCGATGATCTCGAGCTCGTCGACCAACGCGTAGGTCTGCTCGGTCAGGAACGCGTCGACCATCGCGCCGCGACCGCCCTGCGACGGGCCGGTGTTGTGTCGGGTGTACTTGCCGCTGAGCACGCCGCTTTTGAGCGGTGACCATGGAGTGATCCCGAGGCCGAATTCGCCGGCCATGGGAACCAGCTCTTGTTCGATGTTGCGTTCCAGCAACGAATACTCGACCTGCAGGCCGACGAATGCCGACCATCCCCGGAAACGGGCGATGAGGTTGGCTTCGACGACCTTCCATGCCGGGGTGTCCGATACGCCGAGGTAACGAACCTTGCCGGCGCGAACCAGATCCTCGAGTGCGGCCATGGTCTCCTCGATGGGAGTGTTGGCGTCCCAGATGTGCANNATGTGGTCGCCGATGATCTTCTCGGAGTGGCTCCGGGTGTAGAAGTTGGCGGTGTCGATGAAGTTGCCACCAAGCTCGACGAATCGGTCGATGATCTGTTGGGATTCCTCAACGCTGGTGCCCCAGCCCAAGTCTTCACCGAACGTCATCGCCCCCAGACACAGCGGGCTGACGCGTAGACCGGATCGACCGAGCGTCACGTAGTGATCCAAAGGCATGCGTGGTCGCTTTCTGATAGATTGTTCAACCATGCGTTTGTTTATTTCCCAACTAGTTTATCGTTGAACAAACCGGGATCGCAAGGTAGATGCCGCAAATCGATGCAGCCAAGATCTGGTCGCTGAACTACCGGGTGCTGCTGTCGGTGATCTCTGCCGCGGAGCCCGACATCGCCGCGTTGGGTCTCGAATCCAAGGAACTGTTCCTGCTCGCGGAGGTNNGCGGGATTCGTGCGACGCGAGATCGATCCCACCGATCTGCGGCGCCATCGCCTCCTGCTCACGGCTGCGGGGCGTCAAGCCAACCAGGACGGCCTCGCCTTGCTATCGGACGCATTCAGTGGGCGCCTGGCACGCCTGACCGTCGCCCAACAGAAGGAACTCAAAAGCCTGCTCGAACAAATTCTCTGATGGCCAAGATTGAGAGAACGGCGGCTACGGCAGTTGGAGCCGCCCTCTGGNNATACAGCTACACGCGCGACTACATCAGCGACCTAGGCGTTAGCGCCAGCGACCTCGTTCACGGCCGGACGATCGACTCGCCGCGGGCTTACTTGATGCATATAGCGTTCTACCTGCAGGGGATCATGTTCTTCGCCGGAGCATTGCTCATGGTGGGGGTCCCTGACAGTCGACGGGCCCGCATTTTTTTGGGTTTGGTCGCCGCGAATGCCGTCGGCAATATCGTCGTCGGAACCGAGCACAGTGGGAAACCGCATGTCACCGGCGCTGCACTGGCGATTGTCGGAGGCAACACCGCCATTCTGGCGGGATCTGCGGTCGTTGGGACCCTAGGCTGCCATCGTTGGTACCGCAGCACCTCTAAACTCGTTGCGGGCCTTGGTCTGCTGTGTCTGATCATGTTGCAGGTCAACTCAGCGACGAAGAGGGCCAACCTGCTGCCCGACGGGGCGTGGGAGCGCGGAAGCGTGTACTCGATCACCATCTGGCAGCTGCTCACCGCGGCCTGTCTGCTGACCACTCGGCGAATCCGGCGTCAGGCGGACGCTTTCACCGAGTAGAGGTTGTGGCTGCCCTGTAGGCCTTGAGTTCGTCCCCCATCGGCAAGCGCCTGATCGGGCTAGCTGCGCCGGCGCACCATCCGATGCTCGAAAGCAGCGAAGGCTGCGTCGCTGACCTTGCCCAATCCGGCCAGCAGGCCGATCGCCAGCAGCATCACATCGGTGCGGCCGGTGTTCTGGCTGTCGACCAGGAGAAATCCGAGACCTTTCGAGGAGGCGATCAGCTCCGCCGCGACCAGAAACAGCCACGCGTTTGCCATGCCCAGTCTGAGCCCGTTCACCAGCTCCGGGGCGGCGGCGGGCAGCATCACGGTCGTCAACAACGAGGCGCCGTGTCGACCGTAGGCCCGTCCGACCTCTAATAACTGCGCATCGACGTGCGAAAGTGCCGATGCCGTCGTCGTGTAGATGGGGAAAAACGCACCAATGGCGACCAGCAACAGCTTTGGTGTCTCGTCGATTCCAAACCACAAGAGCAACAACGGAACCCACGCCAACGAAGGCACGGTGCGGAATGCCGCGACCGTCGGCGCCAGCAGCCTGCGCACGACGGCCGACAGCCCGACCAGTGAACCGAGCGCGAGCGACGCCGCTGCGCCGGCCAAATAGCCGAGCAGAACCCGCGAAACGCTTGCCCGTAGGTGAGGCCACAGTTCGCCGCGCCGAAACAGTTCACCCAACGCGGTCAGCACGTCGCCGGGAGGAGGCAACTGGCTGGTCGAGAAATACCCGTTCGCCGTCACAACCTGCCAGATCACCAGCAGCAGTGCCGGAACGACCAGCCCTGCCAGCACGACGGGCAGTTTGGCCAGCGGCCCGGCGCGAAACCTCAAGAAGTCTGTTGGGCGTACTTCGGCTCGATTATCGTGCACAGCGCGCTGCGGCCGGCGTCGTCGGACTTGATGTCGGAGTCCGCCACGGCGATCGGCACGATGCTCGTCAAGACGGCGCGCTGCGGGTCGCCCGGCGCCGGCTGGATGTTCAGTGCCGTTCGTTGCAACTCTTCGGAGGCCACGCTCTGCGTCACCTTCGCTTGCGAGGCTAGCAACGCCGCCAACTCGTCGGGATGCGCCCTCGCCCATTTCCGGGCCTCCTCATAGCTGTTGACTACCGACTGCACGGCATCCGGATGCGCGGAGATGAAGTCCTCGCGGGCGTTCAATACGCCATAGGAGTTGAAATCGGGGTTGCGATATAAGAAGCGCGAACCTTGTTGCTGGATCGTCTGCGCCATGAAAGGGTCCAATCCGGACCAGGCATCGACATCGCCGCGCTCCAGTGCGGTTTTGCCGTCAGCGTGCTGCAAATTAATGATTTCCACGTCGGCGGGCGAAAGTCCAGCTGTGGCAAGCGATTGCAAAAGGAAGAAATACGGATCGGTCCCCTTGGTGACCGCGATCTTCCTACCCTTCAGGTCCGCCACCGAGTTGATGGTCGAGTTCTTACCAACAACCAGAGCGGTCCACTCCGGCTTGCTGTACACGTCGATGATCTTGATCGGCGTACCGTTGGCCCGCGCGACCAGCGCGGCCGAACCGGCGGTCGACCCGAAGTCCAGTGCGCTCGAGCGAAGCCCCTCGTTGGCCTTGTTACTGCCCGCCGAAAGCACCCAGGTGACGTTGTAACCGTGGTTTTCCAGCAAGTGCTGATCGCGCACGACCAGACTCAGGGGGTTGTAATAGGCATAATCCAGATGGATGTCCTTGGTCGCCGTCGTGCCGGCGTTCGAACCGCACGCAGCTACCGCGGTAACGCTGGCGGCGATGAAAATCGCTGTCAGGTATCGACTTTTTGCCATGCTTTCGC
>PMKA01000474.1:19441-24776 GCA_003157575.1 Opitutia bacterium | reverse complement strand
GGGAGGTCCGCGCTGGCATCGCCCCACAGCTCGGCGCTGGCGCCGTAATAGGTGGTCGCACGGCTGCCGTTGGCGTCATAGCCCAGGAAATCGGTGCTCTGGTGGTTCACCGCGAGCTCGATCGAGAGCTGGTCGGTAACCTGATTCTCATAGAACGCGCTGAACGTGTGGTATTTCGTTTCCCGCGTCGCATCGGGCCCGGCGGAATTGGAGTCCTTCGGGATGATGGCGAGATTCTCCGGCGTAAGCGCGATTTGCGACCAGGTCGGAGCATTCCAACCGGTGGAAGCGCTGGCGCCGTTCGCATTGCTGCCATACGCGTGCCCGATCCAGTCGCGCGCCACCCCGTCGTCCGCCACCACCACGTGGTCCGGCCAGAACGTCGCAACACTGTTCGACGTCGACCCCGGCCACGCGCCGGAATAGGTCGGCCGGCCCGCTTCGCGCCAGAGGAACGACTCGTCGATCATCAGCCAGGGGCGGGCCACGTTGTCCTTCACCTTGCCGATTTCCGCCTCCGCGCGGAAGGTAGAAGTCTTGGTCGGCTGGTATTTCAGGGCGAGGTGGGCGCGCTGCGCCCGGTCGAACTCAAACTCGCGCCACGAATTGCCGCTCTCGTCCATGGCGTTGACCCGCAGCGCCAGCTGCCCCGGAATCATCACCTCGTTGACGTCAACCGTCCCCCGGTAGCGCGACCAGCTGCCGGTCAGGAACGTCACCTCGCTTTTTGAACTGCCCAGCTGCGCCTGCTTGGTCGTCGTGTTGACAATCCCGCCCGCGGATCCGAATCCAAAGAGAACCGAGTTCGGGCCGCGCGACTCGTCGATCCGCTCGACGTTGTAAAAGTCCGTCGAGGCCAGCCAGGGAAAATAGTTGCGCGCATAGCTGGCGGGCAGGCCGCGGATGCGCAACTGCCATTCGCTGTTCCCGACAAGCGGATTGCCGTTGAAGTTGTTCGCCGCGTCGCCGAGATCGGGCACGGCGTTGTTTTCGAAGAGGATGACGTCCTTCATGCTCGTCGCGCCAAGGTCCTTCAGGAACTCCGGCGTCAGCACGGAGATCGCGGCGGCGGTGTCCGCGAGCGGTGTGTTAAGCCGGCTCCCCGAGAGGGTATTTTGCGCGACATAACCGACATCGGTGGTGGCGGTGACCTGGAACGGGCTGAGCTTGACCACTTCCTCGTCAGGGTTTGTGGCGGCTGGCGGGGCGGTCTGCGCGAGAATCACCAACGGGCTGAGGAGAACGAGCACGATGAACGCTCTGGTCCATCGCTGTGAGTTTGGATTGGGTCTCATGGAGGGCGGGCGGTTGACGATTACAGCCGAAGGCCGAGAGCCTGGTCTGCCGGAAAGGCGCTCGACCCAGTCGGGCCGGGTGGGAAAATCAGGAAACGAGTTTGGGACGGAGATCCGCCGTGCCGGCGATTGCCGCGTCAGCCATGGGTTCCATGGCGCCAGACGACAGGGACGGCCGATGCGAAGGTCGGTGGGGGCTTCTAAAGTCGCGTAGGGATATCTGATCTGACGGTCCCAGCGCCGTCATCAGTCGGGGTTTAAGGGGAAACTGGGCGGGAACGAGGCGCTATCAGGGCTCCCTGAAACAAAAAGTCAAACAGTTTTATAGATTTGGGTACAGTTCTTATGGAACCGGATCCGCCGGGGAGCCCGTCGGACTTATGCGTAGCAGCGCATGAGACCGAAAAATGATTTCATGGCGGCAGAGCCTTGACGAAGATCCAGTTGGGAGCGCTTTTTGACGACGCAAGCCGGGTTTTTCGACCGCGGAGAGGTTCGGGCGGCGGCGATGGCTGAAGCCCGAAACGCGAACGTTGGTGCCCGGGGCGGGGCTCGAACCCGCATGACCTTACGGTCAGGGGATTTTAAGTCCCCAGCGTCTACCGTTCCGCCACCCGGGCAACTAAACGCGCCGCGAATTTGGTGAAATTCTGGCGAGGATACGAGCCTGGATGTCCGCGATCTGGCATGAGCCCGGGCTAATGGACCTGCCCCGCCTTGAAGCCGAATGCGAACACCACGGCGAGCAGGATGAAGGCGAAGCTCGCCACGTAATTCCACGCCAGTTTCTCCTTCAAAACCAGGATCGCAAACACGGTGAACACAATCAGCGTGATCACCTCCTGGATCACCTTCAGCTGGAAGCCCGTGAACGTCACGTAGCCCAGCCGGTTGGCCGGCACCATCAGACAGTACTCAAAAAACGCTATGCCCCACGATATCAGCACCACCGACCAGAGCGGCTTGTCGTGCAGATATTTTAAATGCCCATACCAGGCAATGGTCATGAACACGTTTGAGCAGAAAAGCAGAAGAATCGTTGGCATGATGGGACGGAATCCGCCCGATCATGCACAAGACCGGGAAACCTGAAACTCAAATGCCGGCCGGAGAACGACCGTGACATCGGCCCCCGCCCCGTTAGGAAACATACAGGCCCGACAGCCTCCTAGCATGAAAAAGAAGCCCAGCTACGCAGTCTATTTCGCAGGCGGATTGTTCGATGCAAAGGATCTGATCGGCAACGCCTACCTGGCCGAGGCGATCTTCGACAAGTCCCACGGGCGCTTCCAATGCGTCCTTCCCCAGAACATCGAGCACCGCCGCCTCACCGCCCAGCCGGTCCGCGACCGCACCCTGCGAACGCTCGCCGCCTGCGATCTCGCCATCTTCGGTTTCGACGGCTCCGAGCCGGCCGCCGGCACCGTCGTGGAATTCATGTTCGCGAAGTTTGCCGACATTCCTGCGGTGCTCCTCCGCAGCGATCCGCGCGCAGGCGAGGCCGGCCGCGGCAGCGCATGGGATTTCATGTGCCGGTTCTTCCCGCGCACGGAGCATGTGCTCCTCGACGGTCCCGCCCTTTACCGGAAGATCGCCCAGCAGCGGAGGCGGCGCCTGGCGGCCGTCCACCGGCTCGCGGGCCAGCACAGCTCGGCCGCCGCGCAGGAGGTCTGCGAGGTCATCGCCGCCCACGTCGTGCGCGCGCTCGACCGCGTCCTGCGCAGGGAGCCGGTCATGCCCCGACACCTGCGCGCCGAGGTGTACAACTGGCTCGCCCTCCTGCCGGGCCTGCGCGGCCCGGCAAAGAAGTTGCGGAAGGAATTCGAGCTCGTTCTCGAACACAAGATCGACCGCGACCTGCTCTGACCATGCCCCTGACCGTCCTCCAGCATCCCCTTGCCGCGCATCTGCTCACCCACCTGCGCGACCGGACCACCGGGCCCGCGCAGTTCCGCACGCTCTGCCACCAGATCACAATCCTGCTTGCGCTTGAGGCCACGCGCGATCTTCCAACCGGGGAGAAGCTTGTCGACACCCCTCTCGAACCCTTCCGGGGCCGGGTCCTCGCCCGCCCGCTCACGATCGTCCCCATCCTCCGCGCAGGCCTCGGAATGGCGGAGCCTTTCCTGACCCTCTTCCCCGACGTGACCATTGGCTACGTGGGCCTGGAACGGGATCACGCCACGGCGGTCGCCCGTTTGTACTACTGCAAGCTCCCGCCGCTCGAAGGCCGGCGCGTGCTCATCGTCGATCCGATGCTGGCGACGGGCGGCTCCGCGGCCCAGGCGGTCGACATCGTGAAGTCCGCCGGCGGCGCCGACATCGCATTGCTGTGCATCGTTGCCGCGCCCGAGGGCGCCGCCCTGCTTGAGCAACGCCACCCCTGCCTCCCGGTCTTCACCGCCGCGCTCGACCGCTGTCTCAACGCGAAGAAATACATCCTGCCGGGCCTGGGCGATTTTGGCGACCGCCTCTGCTCCGACGGGCCGGCCCCATGCGCATGACGTTCCTTGGCGAGGAGAGTTTCGCGAGATAAGGAGCTTCCCCAGCAAATCTCTGTTTCAGGAGCAAACGGCGTCCGCCATTTGCTCAGGAACCTGTCGGGCTTCGCGCGACAGGTTCCTACCCCTCCAGGTAGGCGTGGGCCAGATGAAGAAGCTTCTGCGTCGAAATGCGGATTCTGAAGACGCGCCTCGACCAGCCCATGTTCCGCGAGTCGTGCCGGAACACGCCGATTTCCTCCCGGACCGAACGCATCGAACGCGCCCGTTCGCACGCCGAGATCAATTCGAAGTCGGCGGCGAAGTGATGCCCGAGAAGCAGCAACGGAGCCAGAGGCACCGCATGGAAATGGAGGATCCGCCAGAAGACGCGCTTCCGGAACTGCTTCGATGTGCAGCCGTGGCGCGCGATGAACACTTCGCCCAGGGTCCTGGACGCGACTTCGCCGGGATTTTTGATCGAGGCAGGTTTCATGGTGCGACGGTTCAGCAGGCAGCTGGAAGATTCACCGGTCTTCGTCGTTATATCCACGACATGACTACAGCATAAGTCGATAAAATTCTGCGCGGAAGGAGCCCCTTTGCGGCCGTCCCTGTTCCGGCCACAAGAGCTCAGGACCGGATTACCCGGCGCGGTTTCATCAAAAGAGTGGCTGCGCGCGTGGGCGAGTGGACAGCATTCGTGTCCATTGGTGTGCATTCGCGGGCCAAAATCCGGCCGGCAAACCCATCCGGGCAATCCGCCCGGGCCGCCGCCAGACCAACCCACTTTACAGGAGGGCGCAGAGCAAGCAGAGGGATCGCGCAGAAGGGCAGCCGCCAGCCTCTGCCCCCCAATCCTTTTCAACCGCAGATTTCGCGGATGTCGCGGATAAGAAACCCTGTGGAACGCAAGAATTCAGGGTTCCGTAGGAAACGGCTTCATACCGCGATCGCCTTCCGGGTCCGGCGCAGCAGGCGGCCCAGATTTCTGCGCACCAGCTCGTGTTCCCAGATTCTCAGCACGCGCCAGCCCATCCTCCTCAGCGTTCGGTTGACGAGCCGGTCCCGCGCCCGGTTCGCCGCAATCTTCTTCCGCCAGAAAGCCGCGCTATTCCGCGGCTTGTTGAAATGCCTCGGACACCCGTGCCAGAAGCACCCATCGACAAACACCGCCAGCTTCAGCTTCCGAAACACGAAGTCCGGCTTCACGGTGAACGGTCGGAGCCCTTTCGTTCCTTTGGACCCAAATCCCGCTTCTGGGGCGGCTGCGCCCCGTGGCCGCGAGCGTGAGCGANNGGACACGGAGAGACCCCTTCGCCAGCCCGTGATGCCATTCGCCCGGAAGACCGCGATCAGCCTCAGCTCAGTGTCCCGGTTGCCCGCGCTCCGGATGCGGGACATCACCTCGGATCGCTTGGCCTTGGTGAAGACGTCGGGCACAGCGTCGCTCAAGCGGGTTGAAGCTTAAAACGGTCAAATTCCCGCGGCAACAGATTCAGCATCTCCTGGCTGGTCATCCCGTAGAGATACCAAGTGACGTCGAGCTGGTTGAGCAAA
>PMKA01000474.1:0-19367 GCA_003157575.1 Opitutia bacterium | reverse complement strand
CGCAAGTCGATCGAACCGATGGCGGAACGCCTGGGGGTGGATTCCCAGAAGCTCCAGCAGTTTGTCACCGACAGTCCATGGGAGGCAGAAGCGGTATGGCAGGTGATTCGCCGCGAGTTTCCAGCGCACTTGGAACCGCTGTCGGCCTGGATCGTCGATGAAACCGGCTGGCTTAAGCAAGGCGAGCATTCGGTCGGGGTGGCACACCAATATTGCGGAGCGGAAGGCAAGTCGGCCAACTGCCAGGTCAACGTTCAGGTGGCGGTGACCGACGGCGAGGCCTCCATCCCGGTTGCCGCCCGATTGTATCTGCCGGAAAAGTGGACGAGCGATCCGCCACGCTGCCTGGCGGCGGGAGTGCCGCCAGGGGTGGTTTTTGCCACCAAGCCGCAGATCGCCCTGGAGTTGATAAGTGAAGCATTGGCCGACGGCGTGCCTCCGGCTCCGGTGCTGGGGGATGCGGCCTATGGCAACAACGGACCCTTTCGCGATGGTTTGCGCAAGCAGGGCTTGGAGTTCTTTTTGCAGGTGGACGCGCGCCAGTTGCAGGGCTGGGACAAGCCCATGCCCCTGGAACGTAAACATACGCTCTGGCACGTGCGTGACGACCAACCCAGGCCCGAGTCTTTGATCCACCTGTGGGCCGCGCGCACGCACAAGAACTGGCAGCGCTGCTCGTGGCCGGCGGCCGATGGACAAACCCGACACACCCGCCTGGGCTGGATGGAAGTCTATTTGCCGGGAAGTCTGGAGCGTGGTGCAGACCACCTGGAACGGCTGTGGCTGGTTGTCGATTGGCCGGAAGGCGACCCCGAAGCGTACCATTACTATCTGGCCCATCTGCACCGGCTGCCGAAAAAAGCGCCGTGCCTGCGCCTGAGCCGTTCGCGCTGGCAGATTGAGCAGTACTTCCAACGAGCGAAGAGCGATCTGGGCCTCGATCACTTCGAGGGACGCAGCTGGCGGGGTTTTCATCACCATCTGCTCCTGGCCGTCCTGGCTTATCTCTTCGTCACCGCGGTCTATCTGCGCGTAAAAAAAAACTTCTGGTGTGACTTGGGAACAGACGCTGCTCCAGATGCGGCCCTGGCTGCTGCGCTGGATCGGATTCTGCCACTTTTGCGGCAGGAAATTCGATGACGTCGTGGCTGATACAACCTAACAACGTAATACTAGAAGTAGCATTTTCGGCGGCCGGGCGCGTGGCAGCAGCCGGGGTCGCCCTCAACGCGGTCGGCCATAAGTATCATTTCAACAGGAGCCGTCTCCGGAGAACGGCGCCCGGACGTCTGTTTTCACAGGAGGAGGTAACGGAATCAGACCAAACCATCTACAGGAGTTCGCAGAGTCAGCAGAGACGCGGATCACACGTCGGGCGGGCAACCTCCCGCAACAGTCCGCCCTCCGTTCTCTCCGTTGCCTCCTGTAACTTGGGTCTGTGCCGGGAATTCGCGGTACAACGCGGCGACCAACGAACCATCAATCCCTCTGCTTCCTCCGCGAGCTCCTGTGAAATGATCTGGATCGCGTTGGCCCCGGGCGTCCTGACCTTCCGGCTCGACAGAACTCGATCAGATTCCTTCAAACACGAAATGCCGTTAAAACGGAATCAGAGGACATTCGTGCCGCAGCACGCGACAAGGTTCCAAATTGGAACCTCGAGTTTTACATAGGGCGGGCGCCGTTACCGCCCTTATGCGTTCACCGAACAGGGTGTGGCGATGTGGCCATACGGAATCTGTTTGAGGCGATCCGCGCCATGGTGGCCGATCCGCCCGGCCCGAAGCGGTTAATCGGATTCAACCGCGAGCAGGACCGTTGACCACGACCACGCGAAAGAAGAGCCCGGAAACAGAGTTAACCGCGGATGTCACGGATCGCACGGATGAACGCAACGGAGAGCGATCCGGCGCCGTTCCCTTGGAGGGCGCCGCGCCGTCTGCGCCAGCATGAGGCTCTCCGTGTTCTCATGCCTTTTGTCTGTGCGCTCTGTGACGAACTGCCGATGGTATCCGTGAAATCCACGCAATCCGCGGTCAAGGCTCGTCTCCGCCTTCTCCGGTGGACATCACCGGATTCCGGCCTTCGTTCTGCAGCCTGGAGGGCACGGAGTCCGACAGGCTGCTGGAATCGTTATTCCTTTCCGGCGCCCGGTTTCCTCCCTACAAGACCGCCATGTCCAACGTACCCGGTCTCCGCAGTCCCTACGCCAGGGTCGGCCGCCTCGTCTACTTCGGCCGCATGCTCGACAAGATCCGCCTGAATGCCGCCGGCAGGCTCCCCCCGGAGTACCAGGCCAATCTGGGCGACGCCACCAACTTCAACCTTTTCGACGCCCGCTGCTGCCGGTTTCTGGGTCTGAAGTACGCCGACATTGTCGTCCGCACCCTCCAGGGCGGCACCGACGAGGGGGTCCTCTCGTGGTGCGAAACCACGGGCACGCCGCGAACCGACGAGGAATGCGCCGTCTGGAGCAGCTTCATGATGAAGATCGGCTGGCGCGACCAGAGCAGCGGCAGACTCCAGGAACGCATCGCCCAGTATGGACTCGCAGGGAAGGACATCTCCACGTTCTTCGACATGATTGACTGGGACGAGGGCCGCGATCCGGCGGCGACGCGGCCCTGGAAGTAGAGATCCCGGAGCCGCTCGCTTACGCTCGCAGCCACAGGAAACACCACCAGCAGCCTGTCGGACTTCGGGTCTTTCACGCTGCCAAAAGCCAGCCCCGCAGCCGCGAAGACGCCTGTGCCGGCGGAACCGGGCGCAGGGATAAGTTCGCCGGCAGGCAGTCTCCTGCATTAACCTCCCTGGCATGTCCGCATTTTCCGCCAAACGCACCCGTCTGATCGTCGGCGTCCTGTCCTTTCTGGCGGCGTGCGTCCTCGTTGCGGCCGGGACGCTCTGGTGGCTCACCCGCCGCAGCCTTCCCCAACTCGACGGCCCGGCCGCCCTTCCCGGCCTTTCCGCAGCCGTCACCGTGGAACGCGATGCCTCCGGGGTTCCGTCGATCCGCGGAGCCTCCCGCCTCGACGTCGCCCGCGCGCTGGGCTACCTGCATGCGCAGGACCGTTTCTTCCAGATGGATCTTTGCCGGCGCCGGTCCGCGGGCGAGCTGGCCGAGCTTTTCGGAAAGGCGGCCGTTCCCGTCGACCGCGAGGCGCGGGTTCACGGATTCCGGACCCTTGCGCGGAAGGCGCTCGAATTGCTGCCGCCGGCGCAACGCAGGCTGGTTGACGCCTACACCGCCGGCGTGAACGCAGGGCTGGCCGCGCTGCGCGCGCGACCATTCGAGTACTGGGTCCTGCGCGTCCGGCCGCAGCCGTGGCTGCCGGAAGATTCAATGCTGGCGGGATATTCCATGGCCCTCGACCTGCAGGATTCCCATGCCCGGTACGAACAGATGCTCGGCGCGATCCGCGACAGCTACGGCCGGACGCTGCTCGATTTCTTTGCGCCGGAGGAAACGGAGTCTGACGCGGCGCTCGACGGCGGCGGCCTCCCGCAGCCTCCCGTGCCGGGACCCGAGATCATCGACCTGCGAAAGCGAAAACCGGACGCGGCGGCGGAAACCGCGCAGGACGTCCGTCTGGCCTGGTGCGAAGACGAATCGGCGCCCGGTTCGAATGTCTTCGCCCTGGCGGGCAGCCGGACCTCAAACGGGTCCGCCCTGATCGCGAACGACATGCACCTCCACCTGGGCGTGCCCGCTGTCTGGTACCGCGTGTCACTCGAGTGGAGCGACGACAATGCTGACGCAAAATCGCAGAAACAGGACGACGGACCACGGACTACGGACAAGAGAGCGGGTGATGAAGCCGGAGATCCAAACGCGGCGACCCAAACCCACGGTTCAGAGCCCAAAACTCCGGCCCCTGCGGGCGGGCGCGGGCTGCATCGCGTGACGGGGGTGACCCTGCCCGGAATCCCGCTTGTGATCGCCGGCAGCAACGGACGGGTTGCCTGGGGTTTCACCAACAGCTACGCCGACACGGCCGACATCGTGATCGCGGAAACGAGCACAATCGACCCGTCGCTTTACAAGAACGGTCTCGAGAACCTCCGGTTCGAGGAGCGCAAGGAGATCATACGCGTCAAGGGCGGCGATCCGGTCGAGGCTGTCTCCCGCTGGACAATCTGGGGGCCGGTCATCGACGACAGCAAGAACGCCCGCTCCCTCGTGCTCCATTGGGTGTTCGACGATCCGGCCGCGCTCAACCTCGGCCTCGTCGAGCTGGAGGACGCGCCCGATGCGGCCGCCGCCCTTGCGCTGGCCCCGCGTTTCGGACTGCCCGCCCAGAACATCGTTGTTGCCGACCGCGCCGGCGCGATCGGGTGGACAATCACCGGGCTCCTGCCCCGCCGGGTCGGATTCGACGGCCGTCTGCCAGCCATCTGGGGCTATGGAGACCGACGGTGGAACGGCTACCTGCCGGCCGGCGAATATCCGCGCATCCTCTCGCCGCGATCGGGCCAGCTCTGGTCGGCCAACAATCGTCCCGTCAGCGGGGCGGACTATCTCAAGCTCGGCGACGGCGGCTACGGAATCGCCGCCAGGGCGCGGCAGATCCGCGACGATCTCACCGCCCTCGCGACGCCCGCCCGCCCGCGCGACCTGCTTGCGGTGCAGCTCGACGACCGCGCAGTGCTGCTTGAACGCTGGCAGAAGCTGCTGCTCGCAACCCTCACGCCCGGGGCCGTCGCCGCGCGGAAGGACCGCGGCGAGCTGCTCCGCGTTGTTTCGCAATGGAACGGCCGTGCGTCGGTCGACTCCGCGGCGTACACCCTGGTGCGCCGCTGGCGGGATGCCGTGGCCGCGCGAGTTCTCAAACCCGTGTTCGAGCCGTGTCTGGACCAGTTCGAGTCCTTCGATTTCCACAAGCTCAAATACGAGGAACCGCTCTGGCAGCTGGTCCAGGAACGGCCCCCGAATTTCCTCACGCCGGACTGTCTGACCTGGGACGACCTGCTTCTGAAGGCCTCCGACGACGTGCTCCGATGGGCGGATCGCGAGGGCGGCCCGCCGGCAGGCCTCGCCTGGGGCGGTTTTAACACCGCGCGGATCCGGCATCCGTTCAGCCGGTTCCTTCCGGGAGCGCTTGCGCGCCTGCTCGACATGCCGGCGGCTCCCCTGCCCGGCGACCGCGACATGCCGCGGGTCCAGGGGCCTGATTTCGGCGCGTCGGAGCGCATTGCGGTCTCCCCCGGACACGAGGAGGAGGGCGTCTTCGAAATGCCCGGCGGCGAATGCGGCAATCCGCTCTCTCCGTATTACCGGGCCGGATACGACGACTGGGCGCAGGGCCGGCCCGCCCCGTTCCTGCCCGGCCCGGCGCTGCACGTCCTGCGTCTGAATCCGCGTTAGCAGCTCCTGCCGTTCGAGCGGCCCCCAGGGGGGGAGCGGCCCCCAGGGGGGCAGGTTTCACCTCTTACCTTAACGCCAGGGAATCGACGGGGTGAGCTGGACCGACAGCGGCGCATTTTGGCGATCACCGAATGGTGTGTAGGGCCGCCGCTTGTCGGCGCGCCACAGTCCATTGGGAATCCGCGGCCCATGCCAGCAAACACGTCGGGCTGTTGCCGCGAAATGGCGGCCCAGGAAGGAAATGGACGGGAGAACTCCAAAAGGGAAAAGATCAGGATCCCTTCGGATCGGCCCTCTTTGGGATCGGCCCGCGCCTTCCTGCAGAAGCTGGCGAGGGCTGCACAATAATCCCCCCGATTGCGTCTTCACTGTCCCCGCTCCCCGCCGTCGAGTGCAATGTGCAAAGTTTGCCCCCTCAGATCGACCCAAGTTCGATCCCATCAGATCGACCCGCTCGCACGGT
Source organism: Opitutia bacterium (assembly GCA_003157575.1). Lineage (GTDB taxonomy): Bacteria > Verrucomicrobiota > Verrucomicrobiia > Opitutales > Opitutaceae > Fen-1467. The sequence continues at coordinate 13,539 of PMKA01000474.1, read as the reverse complement.
GCGCCGCGACCAGCGGCGTTTTGAGGACGGCGACGTGGCCGCGTTGCGCCCCGTGGATGGGTCGCCCGCGGGTGCCACTCACACGGAGCGTGGAACTCAGAAAAATGGCGACACCGGCTCAGGCCTGGGTGTCTATCACGGTCCCGATACGCGCGTAGGGCGCGGGTTCGGAGGTCTTTGCCTGGATTTGCTTCTGCTTCGCCTCCTCGGCGTCCTCGGGATGCTTGCGCAGGTAGTCCTGTTCCTCCTCGTAGGTGACGGTGCCGTCCTTGTTGGCGTCCTCCTTGTCGGTGATCTTGAGGGAGGAACTGCCCGAGCCTCCGCTCTTGGCGGCGCCTCCCGAGGTGGGCGCCCCCTGCGGGCTTTCCCCGCCCCCTGCCGGGGCATCCTTGGCGTTTTGCGCCGTGATTTTCTTGACGCCTTCCTGGAGATCGGACTGCGAGACGGAACCGTCCTTGTTGGCATCGCTTGCGGCGAAGAGCGCAGCGGCGTCGGTTTTTTTGCCGTCGGCGCTGGCGGGTGCGTCCTTGAGCGCCTTTTCGAGGTCCGCCTGCGTGATGGTTCCGTCCTTGTCGGTGTCGGCTTTCTTGAAGATACGTTCGCTGAGCTTTGTGGAATCGGGAGGCTGGATGGCCGTGGCTGAACTGGAACTGACCGGGTTGATCGTCATTGTGGTAGGGAGGGAAGCGTGCTTAGCCCGTGGTCTCCCCGTGTGGGGACCCTTTTGCAATCAAGCTTTCAATCGACGTTTTTAACGGGTTCTTTATCTTTTAACAGTCGCTGGGACGCCTCCATGGGGCTTGGCGATGAATTTTCGCTTCAAGCGCGTCTTGAACTCGTCCACGAGCTCGTAGATCACCGGCACCACCAGCAGGCTTAGCGCGGTCGACGTCACCAGCCCGCCGATTACCGCCACCGACATCGGAGCGCGAAACGCCGACGTGCCTTCCAAGCCGATCGCCATGGGTATCATGCCGGCGACCATGGCGATCGTGGTCATGATGATCGGCTGCGCGCGTTTGTGGCACGCATCGATAATCGCGTCAGTCCGGCCCACCCCATGGTCGCGGCGCGTCATGATCGCGTACTCGACCAGCAGGATGGAGTTCTTCGTCACGATACCCATCAGCATCACGAGACCAATGAGCGAGGCCATCGAGAGGCTGAAATTGAACAGCGCCAAAGCTCCGAATGCACCCCCGACGGAAAGCGGCAACGCCGCGAGGATCGTCATCGGCTGGAGGAAGTCGTGGAAGAGCAGCACGAGCACGGCGAACACGCAGAGCACCCCGGCCGCCATCGCGAGGCCGATGCTCCCGAAGAGATCGGTCAACCGTTCCGCGTCGCCGGAGGCAAGTCGGCGCACGTCCGCCGGGAGCTGCTTCAGCGAGGGCAGGCGGTTCGTTTCATTAATGACGTCGCCAATCGGCCGTCCTTGCGCTTCGATATCGATCGTGACGTTGCGGCTCCGGTCATAACGGTCGATCTGCGCCGGACCGCCTTCGAGGGTGATCGTCGCGACGCTGCTCAGGGGAACCGTCCCGCTTTTGCCGGCGACGCGGAGGTCGCGAATCGTATCGAGATCGCTCCGACGGTCGGGGGCGAATTGCGTCCGGATATACAGCTGCCGGGTCGGCAAGTTCAGCCGTGGGAGATTTTGGTCGTAGTCGCTGGTCGTGGCTATGCGGACCGCCTCGCCGATGGCGGAGGCGCTGACGCCGAGCTCGGCGGCCCTGGCGAAGTCGGGCCGCACAATCACCTCGGGCCGCAGCAAACTGGCCGACGAAGTCACGTTGCCGAGATCGGGCAGCGTCCGGAGATCGGCCATGACGCGTTGCGCAGTGGTGAGCAGCGAGGCTTCGTCCTCACCGGCGAGCACGAGCGACACTTTTTGTCCCGGACTCGCGCCACCGACTGAAAACCGTGCGCCTGGGATCTTTTCGAACTGCGGCCTCAGCAGCGTTTCGATCGCCTGTTGCGAACGTTTGCGATCTTCCGCCGGCGCCAATGCGGCCGTGAGCGTGGCTTTGCGGACTTCGGCGGCGCTGCCGGAGCCGCCCATGCCGCCCGAACTGCCGGTGCCGATCGTGGTGTAAACGTTCTTCACCTCGGGAAAGGCCGCGATGATCTTCCGTGCCCGCTCGGCCAGGTCGGCCGTCTGGCTGATCGTGCTGCCCGGAGGGGCCTCGACCGAGATCGAAAGTTGGTCCTGGTCCTCAGCCGCCAGGAAGGTCACCGAGAGCAGTCCGATCATCGAAATCGACAGGATAAAAAACAGTGCTGCGCCCGCCATGGTTTTGCCCGGGTGGCCGAGGCACCAGCGCACGGCGCGNNGCGGCCATCATCGGCGTGAGCAGGCGCGCAACGAGCAGCGAAAAAAGCACCGCGATCGCCGCCGTCCAGCCGAACGGCTTGAAGAACATTCCCGAAATGCCGGTCATGAACGCGGTCGGCAGGAAGACGGCCACGAGCGTGAACGACGTTGCGATCACCGCGAGACCGATCTCGTTCGCGGCCTCGAGCGCGGCCTCCATCGCGGATTTTCCGCCGCGCAGATGGCGCACGATGTTTTCCACCTCGACGATCGCGTCGTCGACCAGCACACCGACGACCAGCGTGAGGGCGAGAAGCGTGACGATGTTGAGTTGAAAACCCAGCAACGACATGACCGCGAATGTGGGAATGATCGAGAGGGGCAGCGCCACGGCCGAGATGAACGTCGCGCGCCAATCGCGCAGAAACAGCCATACGACGATGACCGCGAGCACCGCGCCTACATACAACGAGTGCATTGCGGCCGAATAGTTCGAACGCACCGGCTTGATCGAATTATTGATCTCGCGAAGCGCCACGTTCGGGTAGGTCGTCTTCATCGCGTCCACTTGGGAGCGGACGGCCTCGGCGACCGCCACTTCGCTGGCGCCGCGCGCGCGCTTCACCTGGAACGTCACCGCCGGCTTCCCGTCGAGCAGCGCCAGCTGGCGGGGTTCGCCCGCGGTATCGCGAACAATCGCCACGGAGTCGAGGCGGATATGACGGCCGTCGTTGAGCGGGATCGTCAGTGTGGCGAGGTCCGCGGCGCTTCGCACCGTGCCGATCGTGCGGATCGATTGCTCCAACTGCCCGAGATTCGTGCGGCCACCGGGCGCTTCCTGCTGCACTTTGCGGAGCTGCGAGGAGATTTCCGCGGCCGTCACGTTCAACGCGAGCAGTTTGGTGGGGTCAAGTTCCACCCGGATCTCGCGATCGATGCCGCCGAGGCGGGTGACGTCGCCGACACCGGCGATCGACAGCAGATTCTTGCCCACGTCGTTGTCGACGAACCACGAGAGCTCCGCCTCATCCATCGAGTTCGACTCGACGGCATACGTGAGGACGGCACCGCCAATCGTCGTCATACGTGAGACGACGGGATTCTGCATCTCCGTCGGGAGTTTGCTGCGGATGCTGTCGACGGCGTTGCGAATATCGTTGACTGCTTCCTGCACGTTTTTCTCGAGCTCAAACTCGACGGTCGTGAGCGAAGAGCCGTCGTTGATCGTCGACGTGATGTGTTTCACCATGCCGACGGTGGCGACGCTGTCCTCGATCTTGCGGGTGACTTCGGTCTCGAGCGTCGAGGGTGTGGCGCCGGGCAGCGTGGCCGTCACGGTGACGGTCGGCAGGTCGAGGTCGGGCAGGTTCTGAATCGGCAGGTAATGAAAACCCATCAGACCGGCGAAGGTCAGGAGGCAGAAGAGCAGGATCGAAGGGATGGGCTGGCGGATCGCCCAGGCGGAGAAGTTCACAGGCGGGTCTCCTTCGCCGCGGTTGCATTGGTCGCACCCTGCTTTTCGTCGGCTGCAACGACGAGCACGCGATCGTTCTCGTTGAGGAAGCTGCCGCCGGAGGCGACCAACTCGTCGCCGAGAGCGACGCCGGAAAGGACCTCGACCTGCGAGCCTTGCCGCCGTCCGACCGTGACCTTGAGCTGATGGATGCGGCGCGCCGCATCGACTTTCATCGCGTATTGGTAGCCATCGCGGTAGACGATGACGCTTTCCGGCAGATGCAACGCGGGAGTGTCCCCGAATGTGATCTGACCGCTGACATACATGCCGGCTTTCAACGGGCCCGGTTCCGGCAAATCGACGTAGACCAGTCCGGTCCGGGTGTCGGAGCTGACCACCGGCGAGATTTGGCGAATGCGGCCGGCCACGGCCGGCGTGCCGACCGGCTGCAGGGAAACTTCGAGCCCCGGCGACATCCGGGCCAGGCGTTCCGCGGGCACCTCGGCGCGCCACTCGAGGCGGCTCTGGCGGATCAGGCGGAACAGCTCCGAGCCGGTGGACAACACGGCGCCCACGGTCGCGGTGCGGGACGAGATCAGGCCGTCGTCGGGCGCGAGCACCTGGGTATAGCGCAGTTTCAACTGCTGGTTCACGAATTGAGCTTTCGCCGAGGCGAGTTTGGCGGCGCCGGTCTTTTCGTTGGCGTCGTATTGCAGTTCCTGTTCGCGGCTGACCGTGCCGGTACCGGAGAGTCGGCGCGCCCGTTCCGCCTGATCGCGGTAGAAGGCGAGATTCGCCTCGGCTTCGGCGACCGACGCTTCGGCCTGGTCGAGATCGGCGCGTGTGGTTTCCTCCGAGAAACGCGCGAGCACCTGACCTTTGCGGACCGTGTCGCCGATGTTGACGAACACCTCCTCGAGCTTGAGTCCGCCCACCTCGGCCCCGATCACGGATTCCTGCCATGCGGAGACGTCGCCACTGACGGCGAAGCATTCGGGCCACGTCGTGGAAATCGGCGAAACCAGCGAGACGGTCAGGGCCGCCTTGCCCTCACCGGCGGCGGATGTATTGCGGCGGCAACTGGTGAGGAAGGGTGCGAAAAACGCCAATCCCACAAGGGAGATGGTGGTGAGACAGTTCGATTTCATGCGACGGGAGATGGGAGAGGTTAAAGGTTCAGCGGGCAGCGGCGGCGACGATGGCGGTGGAGTTGTCCCACCCGCCGCCGGCAGCTTTGTAGAGGGCGATCCAGGACTGCGCTTGCTCGAGGCGAACGGCGAAGAGCATTTCCTGGCTGGCGAGGCTCTGGCGGCGGGCGTCTTCGAGCTCGAGCAAGGAGGAGCGACCGGCGCGGTAGCTTTCCTCGAGAGCGACGAAATACGCGCGGTAGTTGGCCATGGCCTTCTCGGCAAACGCGGCGCGCTGGCCGATCGTGTCGACGCGCACGAGCGCATCTTCGATTTCCTTGACCGCAGTCAGCACGGACGAGCGGTAGGAGGCCAGCGCCTGATCGTAGCTGGCGCGAGCGGACTCGACTTTGGCCGCGGCTTGACCGCCGGTGAACAGCGGCACGCTCAATGACGGACCGAACGACCAGGTGCGTTGCGTCGTCGCGCTGCCGCTGGCGCGGGTCGCATTGATCCCGATCGAGCCGCCCAGCGTGAGCGAAGGCAGCCGGTCGGCGATGGCCACGCCGATGTCGGCGCTGGCGGCGGCGAGTTGCCGCTCGGAGGAGCGAACGTCCGGCCGTTGCGAAACGATGCTCGCGGGAAAGGCGAGTGTGGTTCCCTCCCGGAGCTGCGGGATATCGCGGCGCTCGCCGAGGGCGTTCTCAATCTCGCCATAACTCAGGCCGGTGAGCCTCACGAGCAGGTTGATCTGCTGGGCATAAAGACCCTTTTGGCTTTCCAGCGTGTTCGCGCTGCTCGCTGTCGATGCCTCGATCGAGAGCGCGTCGGAGCTGGCGGTCAGGCCTTCGCGGATCTTGAGCGCGGTCAACTGCTCGGTGGCCTGGCGTGAGGCGAACTCCTCGGTGTAAAGGGAAAGCAGGTTCTGATACTCGCGGGCGAGCGTGTAGGCGTCCGCCACCTCGGCGGCGAGCGTGACGCGGGCGTCGTGCCAATCGGCTTCGGCGGAGGCAAGGCGGGCCTTGCTGCCTTCCAGACTCCGCCGGTTGCCCCCGAAAAGGTCGAGTTCCCATGAAGCGTCAGCAGAAGCCGACTTGGTGGTCGTCAACCCCGGGACCGCTGCGGACTGATCCTTGCCCCGCGTGACAGACCCGGAGCCGGACAACGAGGGAAACAGCGCCCCGCGGCTGGACTGCACGGAGGCGCGGGCGGCGCGGACCCTGCCGACGGCGAGCGCCAGGGTCGGGCTGTTTTGCTCCGCGGTTTCGATGAGGTGCGTGAGGACCGGATCGTCGAACCGCTGCCACCATTGGGTGAGCTCGGTGAGGTCGCCCTCATGCGGCAATTTGGCATGCCAGCCAGCTGGCACGCCAGCGGTGGTGGCGTCGGGGGGCCGGTAATTGGGCCCCTCCGCGCAACCGGCGAAAGCCAAGGCAAGTGTTGAGAAAATGAGTCTTCTCATCGCAATAGGTTCGGCGGTTAGGGAGCGGCAGGAGCCGGAGCTAACGAAGTGGCATTGGCCTCACGGCGCGCGCGTTCAGCGGCGATCAGGGCCCGCGCGTAGTCCATCAGCCGCTCGAGTGTGACCTCCACCCAGTTCGGCTCGGTGAGCAGCTCGGGGGCGATCAGGTTGACGAGCGGTCGACCGTGATCCAAAATCAGCGGCAAGCCCATCAATGCGAATGCGAGCCGATGCACTTCCTTGTCAGGCGCGGCGATCCGCAATTCGCGAACGAGAGAGCCGACCACCAAGTCGTGCGTCAGATGGATCTCCTTGATCCAAGTGTCTCCCAGCAGCCCCGAGGGCTCGATCTGCTCCCGAGCGAACAGCTTGGGAAAGTGTCCGTCAGCGAGACCGTTTAGGAATTGCCGTATCAAATGCCGGAAGATCGCTTCGAATGGCGCTTCTTCCGGCGGCACGCCCAGCACCTCGGCCGTCGCCCGCATGGAAGGCTGGGCGAACACCGCACGATACAGATCCGCTTTGTCTCCAAAGTGGTAATGCAGCGAAGCGATATTGGCCCGTGCTCGCTTCGCGATTTCACGCGTGGAAGCCTGAGCGAAGCCTTTTTCCGCAAACACCTCGATGGCCGCAGCGAGAATGCGTTCACGGGTTTCAGTAGCGCGTGAGGGAGCTTGGATAGTCATTTGATTTAATCATTCGATTACATCGATCGATTAAAAAGTCGATAAAAATTTTCTCTCATCAGCCATTTCCGCGGGCTTGAGCTTGAGGATCTCACCGTTGCGCACACCCGGGCGGGGGGGAGCCGAGGGTCATGTTTTGTCGTTTGTGGTCGGTCAAAGAGAGCCCCATGTTTTGAAGTTTGTGGTCGGTCCAAGAGGATCTGGTTCCACCTCTTCTTAACGCCAGGGGATCGACGGGGTGAGCTGGGCTGATGGCGGCGCATTTTGGCGATCACCGAATGGTGTGTAGAACCGCCGCTTGTCGGCTGTAGGGCGGGCGCTCGCCGCCTCGCCACAGGGGAAGCGGCCAGCCGACAAGCGGCGGCCCTACATCCGACTGCGTGAATCCGGATAAGCGGGCTTCGCGGCCCATGCCAGCAAACTCCTCGGGCTGTTGCTGTGGAATGGCGGTCCAGGAAGGAAATGGTCGGAGGAGCTCGAAAAGGTAAATGGTGAACCTGGCCCCATCGGATCGGCCCATTCACATTTACAAAATATAACCCTTTACGATCGGCTCCTGAGCATCGCGTCTGGGGATTGGGCACGGCCATCGGCTGCTTGGAAGAAAGAACGGCCGGAACTGTACGGATTTTGATGTCCGCTGAATTCTCTTTTTCGACTTTCGCGTTGCGCGGGTGCCCCTCGCACGCTAGATCCTCTCGACGTCATGGCTCACGCTATGTCTTCCCCTGCGTCGTCCGCAAACATCGGCTTTGAAGCCAAGCTCTGGCTGGCCACCGGCTGAACCCTGCGAGTTGACGCCATGCCCTACAACCCCGACCGCGCTCTCGAACTGCTGCGACTCGGCACTCAAAATGTCGGGGCCGCGTTTCGCGACGGTCAGGAGGAGGCAATCCAACATGTCGTGGATGGCCGGGGGCGGCTCCTGGTTGTCCAGAAGACGGGCTGGGGCAAGAGCTTTGTCTATTTCATCGCCACCAAGCTGCTGCGGGAAGCGGGAGCGGGGCCCACGCTGCTGGTGTCTCCCTTGCTGGCGCTGATGCGCAATCAGATCGTGGCTGCCGAGAGGATCGGCGTTCGCGCCCTGACGATCAACTCGGACAACCAGGACGACTGGCCGGCGGTCGAGGCCGCTCTGGGGCGCAATGAGATCGACATCCTCCTCATCTCCCCTGAACGCCTGGGCAACGAACATTTCCGTTCGGAGGTCCTCGCCGGGGTCGCCGCCCGCATCGCCCTGCTCGTGATTGACGAGGCGCACTGCATCTCGGATTGGGGACACGATTTTCGCCCGCATTATCGCTTGATTGAGCGCATCGTTCGTACGCTGCCCCCGAATCTCCGGTTGCTGGCGACGACTGCCACAGCCAACAACCGGGTCATGGACGACCTTCAGGTGGTATTGGGTCCTGATCTGGCTGTGTCACGAGGCGACCTGAGCCGGCCGTCGCTTTTCCTGCAGGCCATCCGCATGCCGGACCAGGCAGAACGCCTCGCCTGGCTGGCCCAGGTGCTGCCGACAATCCCGGGCAGCGGAATTGTCTACACGCTCACGGTTCGCGACGCGGTGCAAGTGGCCGAATGGTTGCGCACGCGCGGCATCGCTGTCGAATCCTACACCGGGGAATCCGGCGACCGCCGGCCGCAAATCGAGCAGGACCTGCTCGACAACCAGGTGAAGGCGCTGGTGGCGACCACCGCCCTTGGCATGGGTTTCGACAAGCCCGACCTCGCCTTCGTCGTCCACTATCAGTCTCCGGGCTCGGCGGTCGCGTATTACCAGCAAGTCGGCCGTGCGGGCCGGGCGCTCACGGCGGCGTATGGCGTGGTGCTGAGCGGGAGGGAGGAAACGGAAATCACGGACTATTTCATCGGGAGCGCCTTCCCAACCCAGGAAGAGGTGCGCCAGGTGCTCGAGGCTCTGCACGCGGCACCGAACGGGCTTTCGATCTATGAATTGATGGCAAAGATCAACGCGAGCTTCGGGCGGATCGAAAAAACGCTGCTCCTTCTCTCGCTCGAGTCGCCGGCACCGATCGCCAAACAACGAACGAAATGGATGCTCACTGCGGCTGACCTGAGCGAGGCCTTCTGGCAGCGCGCCGAGCGCCTCACCGCCTTGCGCCGCTCCGAGCAACGCCAGATGCAGGAGTATGTGCGCCTGACGTCTGGCCACATGGAATTTCTGATCCGCGCGCTCGACGGGTCACCGGGCAGGTTCCAGCCGCCAGCCCTGCCGTCCCTACCTACTCAAGCAGATCCTGCCCTTGTGCGAGAAGCCGTGGCATTCTTGCGCCGCACCAGCCTGCCCTTGGAGCTGCGTAAGAAATGGCCAAACGGAGGCATGCCACAGTTTGCATTGAAGGGGAATATCCCCGACGACCAGCGGGCCGAGCCAGGAAAGATGCTCTGCATCTGGGGCGATGCCGGCTGGGGCGAGACGGTCCGTCGCGGCAAATATCGCGACCGGCGCTTTGCAGACGAACTGGTGGCGGCCTGCGTGCAGTTGGTGCGCGAGTGGGCCCCGCAACCGGCACCGGTTTGGGTAACCTGCATACCCTCCCGCCGGAACCCGGATCTGGTGCCGGACTTCGCATGCCGGCTTGCCGCCGCACTGACGCTCCCGTTTCATGTGGTACTGGACCGAACCGCCGACCGACCGGAGCAGAAGACGATGGCCAACGGAATCCAACAGGCGCGCAACATCGACGGCTCCCTCGCGATCATCGTCGACACGCTGCCGGAGGGATCGGTGCTGTTAGTGGACGACATGGTTGATTCGCGATGGACGCTTACAGTTGCCGCCTGGCTATTGCGATCCCATGGTGGTGGACCAGTATTTCCGCTCGCACTGGCTTCAACCGGACACGCCGAATGATTGCACCCCTGACACCCAACACGCAGGCAATTTTGCTCCTCATGGCTCCGCTCATCGCGGGGCGCTCGGAGGCATCATCGGAGTTGCTGACCCCCGGCGAGTACAACCGTCTGGCCCGCCTGTTGCGCGATCAGGAGAAACAGCCTGCCGACCTGCTCGGAGCCGGGGCGAAGGAGATTGCGGGCCGTTGTGAGGGAATCGTCGAAAGCAAACGACTTGAGACCTTGTTAGCGCGCGGATTTCTTTTGAGCCAGGCAGTTGACCGTTGGACTACGCGCTCAATCTGGGTTGTCAGCCGGGCCGACGCAGCCTATCCGCGGCGTCTGAAGAGCCGGTTGAAGGAGGATTCCCCGCCCCTGCTGTATGGCTGCGGCGAGGCGGCGTTGCTGGAATCGGGAGGATTGGCCGTCGTCGGTTCGCGGCATGTTGACGATGAACTTCTCGCCTATACCGAGGCCGTTGGCCGGCTGGTCGCGAATGCCGGACGTACGGTCGTTTCCGGAGGAGCCAGGGGAATCGATCAGGCGGCAATGCGGGGAGCAGGCCAAGCTTGTGGCAAGGCGGTCGGCGTCTTGGCGGACAGCCTGGAGCGGGCGGCGCTCGCCCGGGAACACCGCGAAGGTTTGATGGAGGGCCGGCTGGCTTTCGTTTCCGCCGTAGATCCAGCAGCGGGGTTCAACGTCGGGAACGCCATGCAGCGCAACAAGCTGATCTACGCCCTCGCCGATGCCGCCCTGGTTGTGAACAGCGACTACAACAAGGGAGGCACGTGGAATGGCGCGATCGAACAATTGGAGAAGTATTCCTTTGGGCCGGTTTTTGTCCGCATCGGCGGCAACGCGGGCAAGGGGAATGAAGCGTTGGTCCGGAAAGGAGCTCTTCCCTGGCCGGAGCCGAAAGATGGCGAGGCGCTTCAGGCTGCCATTGTCCGGGGCGCGGAGAATGCGGCCCATGAGGTTCTGCAGGACAGCCTGCCGCTGCTGGTGAAGGAGAGCCCGCCAGCGGAAAACGCCGCAGAACCGGCGCAGGAGGTCCCTGCTCAACCTTCGGTCCCGCCAGCCCCACCAACAGCCGCTGTCATCGAGGATGACTTGGCCAAGCAATTGTTCTCGACGGTGAAGAACCTCGTGGGGAGAAGCCTCCTTCAGCCTGCATCAGAACAGGACGTGGCCCGGAGGCTCGGGGTGTCAGGACCGCAGGCGAAGGCCTGGCTGCAGAGGTTGGCGAATGAAGGGGTGATCGAGAAGACGAAGAAGCCGGTTCGGTATCGTTCGATCCAGGCTCAGAAATGGCTCGATCTGTCATGACCCTCAACGAATCCACCGTCGAAGCCGCCGCCCTTGGATGGTCTGAGGAACTGGCGGCGCATTTTGGCGATCGCCGAATGGTGTGTAGCAGGGCCGCCGCTTGTCGACTGTAGNNTGTAGGGCGGGCGCTCGCCGCCTCGCCACAGGGGAAGCGGCCAGCCGACAAGCGGCGGCCCTACATCCGACTGCGTGAATCCGGATGAGCGGGATGCGCGGCCCATGCCAGCAAACACCTCGGGCCGTTGCTGCGAATCGCGGTTAAGGAAGGGAATGGTTCAAGGAGCTCCCCAAAGGAAAAATGCGAAACCCTCTGGGATTGGCTCGAATCCGGGTCAAGAAACCAGCTCGTTTTAATGAAGATAAGCCGGCAGGGGCAGAACACTGTCGGATCGAAACACTCTCCCTGGCGAAAGTGCCTCTGCTATTGGGGCAGGAGGCCGAGCAGTTTCGCCTTCACCAATTCCCCTGCTTTTTGAGGATCGTAGTCCAAGCCTGCACGAAGAAGCTGCCGCATGTCGTTGCAGAATCCGCGGTCTGCCAGGTGGGAATCGAGAATCACAATGAACTCAGCGCGCGCTGCGCTGCTGCCTTCCTGCTTCAGGTAATGTCGAAACGAATCGATGACGATCACGGGATCCACAGCGGGTGCGGCCCTGGTGAGAGCCCAGTATAGGTCGAACAGATCACGCCCGCGTTTACGTTGGAACAAGGCGCGCATTTTCGTGCCGAGCATCTCATGGAGATCGTAGCCATTGAGCGTCGCCTTGATCGTCGTGTCGCGGTAGGCAAATTCGAACGGCAACTGTACGATTGCCCGATGCGGTTTGCGTTCAGTCACATTGGCCTCAACAAGAATGTCGAGTGTGGTGCCAGGCTCAGTCACGGACGGGATCGAGTAAGTCAGCCGAAGCACCCGGGATGGCTTCACCACGTTGCGGAGGGCAAGCTGGATCGTGTCCCAGATGGAATCGGTTGGTTTCCCGAACACGCCCGCCAGCACGCGTTTGATCGCCTTGGCGATGTGCGCATCCGGCCGGTCACCGTAGACGACCAGGTCGATGTCCTCACTGTAGCGCGCCGCGGGAGCGAGATGCACCTTGTGCAAGAGCGTGCCACCCCGCATGGCGATTTGGCTGCGCAAGAACTCATCATTGAAAAGTGCCGCCATTGCCAGACAGAGGAGAAGGTCCTGTTCGACCTGCCGCTGGAAGGGCCAGGGAACGGAGGCCTGGTGCGCAATCACGTCACGGCGGGTGAGGGGGTTCATGATTGAAATTCACCTGAGTTGTCGACGACGCGCCAGGATGAGGCGGCTGGTCCAGCCGGCCGGCTAGCCGACGTGGTTGCGAGCAGGATGGTGGGGCGTCTGGCTGGCAGCCAGTTTTCGACGACGGCAGCGAGCCTGGCTTTGCCTGTTTTTGCGAACACGTAGCCCAAGCGTTGGGCGGTCGCGCATTCGTTCTCCGCTTCGAGCACGGCGCGCAAAGCCGTTCGATCGATGAGCGGAAGCAGGGGACGGAGGGTTTCCACGGCCCGGCCGATTCCCCCGATGCGGGCAGCGTAACGAATCAGGTCGAACGCGGTGGCGGCGGGTGTGCTCACGCGGGTTGGCGCGAAGGCACTCGCCAGTTGTTGGGTCGGCGTCTCCCGAATGTTGCGTTTGACGAAGAATACGACGTGGAGTTGTCCGACAGTGACCGGGCGGCGGGGCGTATCGGTCATCACTTGGATCACCTGGATTGATTGCGGATTGGAGCCGTGGGCGCTGGCCGCAGATTGGAGCGCCAAATAATAGGGGTGTTCGAGCCATTGGAAATAGTCGTCGAGCCACGAATCGACCGGCGGACTTCCCCGGGAAAAATGTTCAGGACTGACGATCAGAAAAAATGGATGCGCCTTTGAAATCCGCACAATTTTGTGACCCAGGCGGCGGAGCTGGCTTCTTGCCGCTGAAACCGTCAATGATGTTTCCTTTACCAGTTGGGACATCGAGAAGGCGACGTGCCCTGCGGCTAGACGGGCGTCAGCGAAAGCCGACACCGCTCCGATCCTTCGATTTCTTGCCGAGCCAATATCGCTCATTTCGTTCGCAACATGTGCTGTAAGACGCACCGATTTGCAAATTAAAACCGGATAAAATCGACCCAAGATTGTGCAAGTAATCGTCAGTGAATACCATCGAGAACGGCCTCATCGAACGGATGGACCTGAAGGAAAGCGAAGGAAACTCGGCCACTGATGCCGGCGCATTTTGACGATCACCTAATGGTGTGTAGGGCCGCCGCTTGTCGACTGTAGGGCGGGCGCTC
>PMKA01000085.1 GCA_003157575.1 Opitutia bacterium | reverse complement strand
TCCTTTTTTTCGAGGCAAGCCCAGGTACGCGGGAAAGACGTCCAGGCGAAGCCGGAGGAGATCGTCCGCCAGCTCTGGATTCACCGCCTCACCGCTTGCTTCAAATAGTAGACTGGCAGCCGACTGAATCGTTGACCTACACCCGGAGCGCCAGAGACGTGCTCGCCGCCCAACGGATCGACGCAGCCTATTTTAGTCCCGCGAAATACTCGGCGATAACCGCCCTCAACACGAAGGGCGCTAAGCCGTTATCCGCGTTTGTCTCGGCGATTCGGGAGATGGCCGGACAGGAGATTAATGCAAACAGACACGTGCTTATCACACGATTTTCGACAACCAACTCTCGGCGCTTGCGACCCTCGACTGGGACGCCATTCAGGCGACCCAATGGGCCGGCCGACAGCACCAGAAGTCCGCCGAGCTCTTGGTGGCTGAATTCTACCCAGTGTCGGCGCTACAAATGATCGGCTGTCACAACTCGGAAGTTGCGGACCAGGTGCGTGAGATGTTTAGTAGGCAAACGCATCCGTTGGAGGTCCAAGTGCAACCTGGCTGGTATTACTGAACCCATGATCGAACTCGCTCAGGGCAATCTGCTCGAAGCGCCCGTTGAGGCCCTCGTCAACACCGTGAATACGGAGGGCATCATGGGCAAAGGCATCGCCTTGCAGTTCCGGCAGGCCTATCCAGAGATGTTCCGGGCCTACGAGAAAGCCTGTGCCGCCGGCGAAGTGCGGCTCGGCCAGGTGCAGGCGTTCGATTTGGGCGGGCTCGCGGGCGGCCCGCGTTGGGTCCTCAATTTTCCGACCAAAGGGCATTGGCGTTCCCGGAGCCGCCTGACCGACATCGAAAAAGGCCTGGCCGATCTGGCGGCAAAAGTGCGACACCTTGGAATCAAGTCGATCGCGGTTCCTCCGCTGGGCTGCGGCAACGGCGGCCTCGACTGGGGCGACGTGCGGCCTCGAATCGAAGCAGCGCTGGCGGTGGTGCCGGAAGTGCGGGTTCTCTTGTTTCCTCCGGCTGGAGCGCCAGACGCCAAGGCCATTCCCAATCGGACTGAACGGCCGAAGATGACTGCCGGGCAAGCCGCGTTAGTGGCGCTGATGGACCGCTACCTAAAGGGATTGCTCGATCCTTTCGTCAGCCTTCTGGAAGTGCACAAGCTGATGTATTTTCTCAAGGCTGCGGGGGAGCCGATTCCCAAACTCCAGTTCACTGAAGGCAAGTTCGGCCCCTATGCCCCGACACTGCGGCACAGCCTGATCAGAATGGAGAACCATCTCACACGCGGTTTCGGCGAAGGCGAAGACCAGCCGTCAACTCCGCTTGAACTAATGCCCGGAGCAGCGGAAGCGGCGGAGACTTTCCTGGCGGATTGCCCCGAAACAAAGGCGCGCATGGATCAGGTCGCAGGGTTGATCAAGGGCTACGAGGATCCGTACGGCATGGAATTGCTCAGCTCGGTTCACTGGGTCATGCAACATCAGCCGGCGGCCTGCGATGACGTGGAGGTTGCTGTCATTGGCGTTCAGAACTGGAACGAGCGAAAGCGGCATCAGCTGAAGCCTGAACATCTGCGCAAGGCCTGGCATCGCCTGAAGGAACAGCGCTGGGATCACTCTTCAACTGTCGACGCTGGCTGCACGCCGGCCGCGGTTTCGGCAGATAGCTGACATTGCCGGCCATGAGCGATGCATGGGGCCGATTGTGCCGGGTGGTTATGCTGGCGCTTGCTCTCGGTGTCTGTGTGGATCGTTTGCCGGCCATGCTGGAGAGCACTTTTCTCTATTTTCCGACACATTCCAAAGCGGCAACTGACCTACGGGAATGGCGCGCGGGCGGGAAGCTGATCGGCTATTCGTCTTCGGTGGCTTCTCCCCGAATGGTCTGGCTGATGTTCCACGGGAACGCCGGGCAGGCGAGCAATCGGGGCTACATACGAGAGAGTCTGCCGGGCTCGGACACGGTCTGCATCGTGGAGTATCCGGGATACGGACAGCGGGAAGGTGCCCCGTCTATGCAGTCGATCAATGCCGCGGCCGCGGAGGCCTACGCCCTGCTCCGGGCGCGCTTTCCGGGCGTCCCGATCGGCGTGATCGGCGAATCCCTCGGCAGCGGACCGGCGTCCTTCCTCTGCTCCCAGCCCAATCCGCCTGCGCGGGCGGTGTTGATCGTCCCGTTCGACAACCTCGTGTCGGTCGCCAGCGAACATTTCCCCTTCCTGCCGGTGCGCCTGCTGATGCGGGACAAGTGGGACAACGTTGCGGCCCTCGCGGGCTATGCGGGTCCGCTCGACATCTACGGCGCGACGTACGACCGGGTCATCCCCGTGGCCCACGCGCGCAAGCTCGCCCAGGCGCTGCCCCGCGCGACCTTCCACGAGATGCCGTGCGGCCACAACGACTGGTCCAGTCGGGGACATGTGAAGATCGGCGAATGACCGTGGATCGGATACGGGCAGATCTAGTTGGCCTCGATGATCACGACTTGGCCCGGTTGTAAGGTGGCCAGCGCGGCGGGAATCTGCGGCACGAGCGGCTTCAAGTCGCTGAGTTTCTTGGAGGCCGGGCGCACGATCACGACGCCAAAGGCCAACGCTGCCGTCTTCTGTTGGGCGGGCAGATTCTAATCGACAGTGATGAACACATCATAGTTTCCCACGATGTGCGCCAGCAGCTTTCCATTGGACATTCCTGCCCATCCCGCCTGGGGCACCGTGACTACCTGGTGGCCTGTCAGTTCCAAGCCCAGTTTGCATGGCAAGCACTCGTCGAGAATGACTCTCATGCAACGGCCTCAATCATGCGTTCGCGTGCTTGCTCGAGAAACTGAATCACCTGTTCGCGTCGAACAGTGGGAAAGTCATCGAGAAACTCGTCGCTCGATTCATCGCGGAGCCGTCCCGCGGACCACGTTTGGTGGGGGACACGCCATGGTTGACGCGCCACTTGCTCCCGAACAGATTTCACGCATGACCTTGACCGATTTCCCGCAACTCAGACGGATGCCGGCGCGCCAGCGGCTTAGCCTGGCGGAGGCTCTTTGGGACTCGGCGGCGAGCGATTCATTGCCGGTTCCCGTCAGCCACCAGCGGCTGATCCGCTCCCGCCGCGCGGCCTACGAACGCGGCGAGGTTACCACGCTCACGATGGCCGAATTGAGGAAGGCTCTCCGTCGCGGCAAGTGAACGCAAAGCCTGTTGTCGCGCTGGCCGATGTTCGCGAGGACGTTCAAATCGCGTGCGACTATTTCGATACGCGGGTCGGAGCGGCCGGCGGGCGTTTTCTGCGGCGGTATTTCGCGACGACGGACAGGATCGCCCTGAATCCGTGGAGTTATCCGATCAAGTTCGAAGATTACCACCGGGCGCTCATTCCGCACAGCAGCTTCGCCATCTACTTTTTCCAAGAGGCAGCCCGATCGGTGATCGTTGCAGTGATCGACGCCCGCCGGGACCCTCGTTTCATCCGCAACCTTGTGCGGACCCGGCGGCCCCGCACTTGAGATTGCGATCCGTGCGCTGAATTCCCTGGAATTTGGAGTCTGGAGTTTGAAACTTACCGCGCCGGTTCCTCCGCTGCGGTGGTGGCGGCCAGCTGGCCGCAGCCGGCGGCGATGTCGAGCCCGCGCCGCTGGCGCACCGTGCTCGGAAGGCCGTAGCCCGCCAGGGTTTCCTGGAAACGCCGCGCAGCGGTCCTGTCGGAGGGGGCGCCGTCGTATCCGACGATTGGATTCAGCGGGATGAGGTTGACCTGCGCCGGAAGACCGCGCAGGAGGCGGCCGACGGCGTGGGCCTGCTCCGGCGTGTCGTTCCGGCCCGCGATGAGCGCCCACTCGAAGAAGATGCGCCGCTCCTGTTTCTCACAATAACGCCGGCAGGCCTCAATCAGGGCGTCGAGGGGCCAGTGCGCCGCCACCGGGACGAGCGCCGCGCGCTCCGCCTGGGTGGCTGCGTGCAGGCTGACCGCGAGGTGCGGAGGGTTGGCTTCATCGGCCAGCCGCAGTATCCCGGGAATCACCCCCACGGTGCTGAGCGTGATCCGCCGGACCCCTATCGCCGGGCCGTTCTGGTCGCGCAGGATGGACACCGCCTTCATCACTGCGTCGTAATTGTACAGCGGCTCTCCCATGCCCATGAGCACGACGTTGCGCAGGCGCGAACCGGCGACGGCCGCCCCGGGGCCGGTCTCGCGGCGGACGTGCAGGACCTGCGAGACAATTTCGCCGGGTGTGAGATTGCGTCCGAACCCCATCCGGCCGGTGGCGCAGAATCCGCAGCCCATTGCGCAGCCGGCCTGGCTGCTGACACAGGCTGTGACGCGCCCCGTGAAATGCATGAGGACGGTCTCGATCCGCCGTCCGTCACCGAGCCCGAGGAGATACTTGCGTGTGAAGCCGTCCGTGCTGCGCAATTCGGAGACGACGGCCGGCGGCGCGAGCGAGATCTCCTGTCCGAGCCTTTCGCGCAGCCGTACGGGGATTTCCGGCATGTCGGCAATCTCGGTCGTCCCGTCGTTGTAGACGTAGCTCCAGAGCCGGGCCGCATGCACCGGGCTGAAGCCCCACGATGCTATGAGCCCGGTGAGTTCGGAGCGGGTCAGATCGTGGAAATGAAGCGGCGTGCCGGCCATGCCGCATTGGAGCCCCTCGTGCCGGCTGTCGCAAGCCAAGGCGGCAGCGGATACAGGAACAGCCGGTGAGCAAGTCGGTCTCGACCGCGGTCGGGCTTCGATATACCGTGTCGCCATGCCCGAACTCGCGACCAGATTTCTCCAAGCTTTCATTCCGTTGTTCGTGGCGATCGACCCGGTGGGGCTTGCCGCGGTGTTCCTGGCCCTCGGGCGCGATGTTCCGGCGCCCACGCGGCATCGCATTGCGTGGCAGGCGACCGTGACGGGCGGGCTTGTTGCCATCGGTTTCCTGTTTCTCGGGAAGAGCGTGTTTGCCGCGGTCGGCGTGTCGGTGAGCGACTTTCAGATCGCCGGCGGGCTCATCCTTTTCATCCTGGCGGCCCGCGACCTTACGCAGCCGGAGGGAGCGCCCTCCAAGCTGCCCGACGATTTCGGCATCGTTCCCCTCGGGATGCCGCTGATCGCGGGGCCGGCGCTGATCACCACGCTGCTGCTCCTCGTGGAGACGCAGGGCATGCCGGTGACGGTGGTCGCGCTGGCTGTCAACCTGGGCATCGTTGCCCTGGCGTTTGTCGGAAGCGAATGGCTCGGGCGCAGGATCGGCAAGACGGGCTTGCTCGCCATCTCGAAGATCATCTCGATGCTGCTCGCCGCAATAGCCATCGCAATGATCCGCCGCGGGTGGAGCAGGTGAGCAGGAACCTGTCGGGCTTCGCCCTCCATGTTCCTAAGCAAATGGCTGGCGCCATTTCAGCCGCCAAACGTCGTCAGCAGGTCGGCGTAGATCTTGGCCGCGACTACAAGATCCGCCACGCGGACCCGCTCGTCGACGGCGTGCGGATTGGTCCCCGCCGGACCATAGCCGACCGTGGGGACGCCGAGGTGCTCGGCGAAGTAGTGCATGTCGTTGAAACCCGAGGAAACGTAGAACACCGTCCGTCCGCCCCGCACGCGCTTCACGCTGGCCGCCACGGCTCCGAAGAAGGGACCCACCGGATCGCGAAAACACGGGTGGTTTTCCGACACCTTCTCGATCGTGATCTGACAGTTCGGAATGCGGCGGGCCGCAGCGTTCAGGAAGGCCCTCAGCTCCCGCTCGGCGTCCGCAACCGTCTCGGTGGCGATGACGCGGCGGTCGATGCTGAAGCTCGCCTCGGCCGGCACGGTGTTGATCTTTCCGCCGGCGCCCTCGGCAAAAACACCGCCGACGTTGATCGTGGGATGCNNCCAGACGACCCCGTTGTGCCCGCACCCGATAAGGCGTCCTTCGCCGCCTTCCATCACCACGACGTAATCGGCGCCCAATGGCACGTGATCCACCACCCATCCTGCTCCGAGGGCGCTGTCGGTCTCCTCATCCGCCGTGAACGAGACCTCGATGTTGCACCGGGGCGGCGTCGCGGTTGCCTGCAGGGCGCGAAGTGCGAGCAGAAGACTGGCGATCGAACCCTTCATGTCGGCGGTGCCGCGGCCATAGATCCACCCCTTCTCCACCGCTGGTTCGAAGGGGCTTCCGTGCCGCCAGCGGCCGCCGGCGGGCACGACGTCAAAGTGAGCGTTGAAATGGATGGTCTTTGCCGCACCTGCTGCGCGGTGCCCGATGACGTTGTATCGCGGGTGAGTTCGCCACTCCGGGAGCCCACTGTTTCGCTCCGTGGATCGCGGAATTGGAATCCGGCGCGCCTGCAGGCTGGCGACGTCCAGCTCACGCACCAATAGCGCGGTGATGGCCTCGTAGTGGTCGCCGGGCGGATTGACCGTCGGAATTCGGACAAGCCGCTGGAGCAGGACGACAAGATCCCGGGAGTGACGGTCGATGTACTGGAACGGCGTCATGGCCTCAGTGAACACGTTCACCGGCGGCGACACAAGCCTGGGGCTGTGGCTGTCGCTTAGCAGATTGTAGGAGCCTGCTTGCAGGCGATTCGAGACTCGGGATCGCCTGCAAGCAGGCTCCTACAAAAAGAGAGGAAGCCGAGGGCAGACCCCCTGCGCTGTTTCCGGCCAGACTCCTATTGGCAAGTGGCGCTCGCTCCCCTAACCTCCCGGCTCATGGAGCTTCACGTTCTGCCCACGCGCACAGGCGCGGCCGCCGAAAACATGGCCGTCGATTTTCTTCTGCTTCAGCGCCAGCCCGCGCCGACCGCCATCCGCTTCCGCAATTATGAATGGCGGAATCCGGCGTTCACCTTCGGTTTCGGGCAGAAGGCCGCATGGGTGCGCGAACAACTCCCGCCCGGCGAGCGCTTCGACATCTGCCGGCGGCCGACCGGCGGCGGCATCGTCGATCACCGGCAGGACTGGACCTATACGCTTGTCATCCCGCGCGAGCATGAGCTTTGGGAGGCGCGGGCGACGGAATCATACCGGATCGTCCATGAATGCCTGGCGCAGGCGCTGCGTGAACTCGACCAGCCGGCGGCACTCAAGAAGCAGAGCGAAGAGGCGGCTCCGGCGGGGCCGGGCGTGTGTTTCCAGCGCGCAGAGCTCTACGATGTGATTCACGAGCGCACAGGCGAAAAAATCGCAGGAGCGGCGCAGAAGCGCAATAAACGCGGACTGCTTCTCCAGGGCTCGATATGGAAACCCTCGGTGGATCTGCACGATTGGGATAGATTCGGCGCGCTTTTCGCCGTCGCGCTCGCACAGGCGGCAGGAGTCAACGCCCTGCCCGCTCCATGGCCGGACCTGGATGAGGACGAGCTCAGCGGGCTCACGGAACAGTATTCGTCACCGGAGTGGATCGATTACCGGTAGGAAAGCCGGATGAGCCGGCCCGGCTCACCCGGCTTTCCTAAGCGTGATCACGCATTCAAGATGACGCGTCTGGGGAAAAAGATCGAAAGGCTGGACGGCGGTGAGCGCATAGCCGGCTTCCAGAAATCGACACAAGTCCCGCATTTGTGTGGCCGGGTCGCATGAGACGTACACCACGGCGCGCGGGCCGAAGGAGAACAGCTGCCTGAGGAACGATTCATCGCAGCCCTTGCGCGGTGGATCGATAACGACAACGGTTTCCGTGGCCGGGAAATCGACCCCGGCGAAGATCGCGGCTGCGTCGCCGGCAAGAAAAGAGGCGTTGGCGATGCCGTTGGCCGAAGCGTTTTCCCGCGCAAATGCAACAGAGGTTTCGCTGACTTCGACGCCGGCGACCCGCTCGAAACAGGACGCCGCTGCGAGTGCGAACAATCCGCTTCCGCAATAGGCGTCGATCAGGAAACGCGCCGCGCTGGCCGCGGCCTGATCGCGGACATAGGAGGCGAAGGCCGGCAGGATAAACGGATTGTTCTGGAAGAAATCGCGGGCCAGGAACCGGAGGCGCAGCGTGCGGATCCCTGCCCCGTCGGGCACCGGGATCTCCTCGGTGATTACCGCGTCGTAATCCGCGGTCACTGTGCCGCCGGCATCGCGCAGCAGCAGCGTCGCCCCTCGCTGGAATTCGCCGGCGAGCATCCGCGCACGCGCGCCGGCGCGAACCTCCGTGAGGCGGATGTTGATTGCGTCGGTGGCGATTTCGCATCGCGGCACATCGATGATTTCGAACCGCGACCCCTGCTTCAGAAAACCGATCGGAAAATCGGGCAACGGCCCTTCGGGGATGGAGGGAAGAGCCGCGACTTCACGTCGTTCCGCAATATCGCGGTTCTGATTGGGATCACGGCTAGGATCAATCGGTTCTGTGACGATTTTTCCGCGGCCTGGAGCGGAAAAATGCGGGGTGATCTTCGAGCGGTATCCGAACTGGCGCGGCGAACCGACTACCGGGGCGACGGTGAATTCGACGCCGGCCATGTGATTCAACAGCTCGGCAACCTGCCGGCGTTTCCATTCCAGCTGCTCGGCATAGACCAGATGCTGATACTGGCAGCCGCCGCAGCGGCCGAAGAGCCG
Organism: Opitutia bacterium; assembly: GCA_003157575.1. Classification (GTDB taxonomy): domain Bacteria; phylum Verrucomicrobiota; class Verrucomicrobiia; order Opitutales; family Opitutaceae; genus Fen-1467. Next base: position 491 of record PMKA01000085.1, on the reverse strand, counting down.
ACAGCGCGGCGACAGGACGCGGTGCGGCGAAGGCGTCAACACCGCGACGAGATCAGCCTCGGAAAAATTCTTGTGATTTCGGAAGATCCGCGCCCGTACGCGCTCTCCAGGAAGCGCAAACGGAACCATCACCACCCAGCCCGCGCCGGTCGGGACGGGGGTTGCGAGCTCCGAGTTTTCGACCTTCAGCTCAGGCACCGGTACCCGACCGAGCCCCACGCCCAGATTGGTAAGCGTGGCGATCTCCAGCTCCAGTTCCTGGTGATAGGCGAACGGACGGTCGTTAAATTTCTTTTTGGCCACGGAATGGAATGATCGCCGCAAAGATGCGCAGAAAGAGCCAATGAGTTCCAGACTGACTTTTGGCGCCTTTTGCGCCTTCCTGCGGTTGAATGTCGACTGAGCGAATCACCAGCCTCCAGAATCCGCACGTGAAGCAGCTCGTCAGGCTTCGCGACCGCCGCCCACGCGACGAGGCCGGGCAGTTCCTG
>PMKA01000008.1 GCA_003157575.1 Opitutia bacterium | reverse complement strand
ATGGCAGGCGATCGAAGGCGATTTCATTGGAGCGGAGGAGTTGGTTGAGCCACACCCGCTTGGCTGGAGGCTTGTTGCACGCAGCCCCTTGATTGCGTTGCGCATGCCGCGCGACATTTTCCAGAAGGAGATCATGGACCGGCTCGGTGCCGCAACTGTTCTTGCCCTGACCCACCACGTGCCGTTCCTGCGCCAGAATCAACTGTGCCGGAACTGGCATCCCCAGGCCATCAACCGCTTTGCCACAATCACCAGGGTCGCGACATTCCCCAGCGGGGGCTATGTGCTGTCTGAAGATCATGACAGCCAGGGATTGTTCTTCATCTACGAAGGGGAAGCCTNNATCGGCTTGCTGCAAAACAGCGCCGCAACAGCCAGCGTGGTCGCCGACGGCGCCCTCACCTGTCTCACGATCGACAAAACCTATTTCTTCCGCTTCCTGACGCAGAATTACGAGGTCGCATTGGAATTCGAACGTCTGAGTTCCCAACGCTTGGGAAGGCCTGTCTTCCCTCTTCGGGCGGATTCTTTCGAGGTGTATTGAAGTGGGATGACGTCCGCTGGATCTAGGGAACGCCATCCCCGCTGTGCCGGTTCCCAGGATGAGCGAAAGATCTTATCGAATTATTCCCCTCGCCGGAGGATGTCTCGCTGCGCTCCTGCTCCTGCTCTGGTTGATAGTGAGGAGCGGCGAGGCCAACAGCCGCTCCACCGGCGCGTTGGTCACCCCCGTCCCAGATCCGGCCGGATCCATGACTTCAGGCATGGCGAAAGACGCTGCACGGCCGCGAAACCTGCCGGCCGCACCGGCACTTCGATACCTGCAACAGAGCATTGAAAAAAGATGCGCCCGTCCGCATGAGGCGCTGCTGACTTTCTCCAACGCCGACGCCTATCGACGGTTTCTCGCCCGCGCGGCCCATTCAGGGCTGACCATCGTCGGTCAGCTGGACGCACTGCTTGCAGTCCGCGTCCGCTGGGATTCGTTGGCCGGACTTGAGTCCGAGATCCTTGCCAACCCGCTCGATTACACCGACGTCAGTGCGAACTTCTATGTCAACATCCCGGACACGCCGCCAAAGGAGGATCGCCAGGCGGTCAACCTCGTACCGCTGGGTGGCGGTCTCTTGTCATTTCTCGGTGTCAGCGAGGATCCGGGCCAGTGGGGACGCGGGGTCACCATCGCTGTGCTGGATAGCGGCGTCGCACCAGACAACACGTTTGGAACCGGACGCCTTCAGTCGCTGGACATCGGTCTGGGCACGACCCCCGGCACGGGTCCGGAGGATGGACATGGGACTGCGGTGGCCGCACTGGCCGCGGGGATGGCGGCAGACGCCGTCGGAGTCGCTCCGGCGGCGAACGTCCTCAGCATCCGGGTGACCGATGCCAATGCCCAAAGCGATATCTTCACGCTCTCGAATGCGATCGTTGTCGCTGTGGATTCCGGCGCCCAAATCATCAACATCAGCCTCGGAGGCTACGATTCCGACAGCCTGCTGGACAACGCGATCGCCTACGCGAGCCAACGCGGCGTTGTCATCGTCGCTTCGGCCGGAAACGACCAGGCTTCAGAACTCACCTGGCCGGCTGCCGATACCCGGGTGGTCTCCGTAGGCGCCGTCGACGCACTCGGCCAGCTGGCGACATTCTCGAATTCAGGCCCCGGGTTGCAGCTGACTGCTCCGGGGTACGGGGTTCAGACCGCGTGGCTGGACGGACAGCGGGTGTATTTTGACGGCACCTCCGCAAGCGCACCCATTGTAGCGGGAGCAATCGCAGCCCTCGTCTCCACAAACCCTTCCATGACTCCGGCCCAAGCATCGCAAATACTGGAACAATACTCCAGCGACGGCGGCTCCCCCGGCGCCGACCCCGACTACGGCAATGGCATTTTGAATCTCGGGTGGGCGATAAATCGCAACGATCCGACGCGGATAGACACGGCCATATCAAGCCATTATTATGACGCTGCAACGGGACAGATGGAGTTTGTGATCCAAAACCGCAGCGGCCAATCGGTCGCCGGGATGATCCTCAACGTTGACACAGGAACGGGCGCGGTCGCCTGCTCACTTCCCTTGCTGACTTCGGGCGGTTCCTACGTCGTCAAAATGCCTGTCGACCCTGTTCAGCTGGCAACAGCCGGCAGCATCGTCTTTCGGACGCAACTGGTCAACCCGGCGGGCATTGTTGACCAAGTCCCCGCAAACAACCGGCGGACAAGCTCTTTGACGGCACCTGCGAAGTGAGGCGCGCCTGACCATCGTCTGTGCTGCCTCTCTCCGTTGCTCAACCGGCCCTTCGAGTGGGGCGTCAATATCGTCCTCCACAGCTCCACCAAATACATCGGCGGCCACGNNACTCGCTGCCCACCCGAAGATCAAATCCATCCAGCGAGCACGACCCACAGCCAGCTACCGGCCGAAGAACAGGCGTCCACCGGTGTCTCTCCTGACTATGTGCGGCTTTCCTTGGGAGCCGAGGATTCCGTCGACATCCAGGCCCACCTTAAACAGGCTCTGGCCCAAGCCTGAAAGACCGAGCCGGCTGCGATCTCATTCGTATGCGATCAGCGCATTCGACTCAGAAATACTTTTGCAACTCGTTGATAAAATGATAGCGATGAAATATTTTCAGCCACTATATTTGCCCATTTTCGATGGTTTTCCTGCCATTTTAGCCCGATTTTGGCGTTTTTTGGCCATCTTTTTGGCAAGGTAAGCAAATGTTAATATGCTAAGAAGATTTCCTTCAAATTCTGTGATTGCCAAATACTCCAAAGTAATTTTGAACGCAAAGCCCACAAAGTCCAACTAACCAACGTCAGTCCAATCCTAACTGAACCAAGGCCCCGTTTTGGATCTAAAGCAAATCAAGCAGATCATAGAC
>PMKA01000257.1 GCA_003157575.1 Opitutia bacterium | reverse complement strand
CTGGAGGAAGATCCACTGCGTCCACTTGAAATAGCCGGGATCGGTCGTGTTGACCTCGCGGGTCCAATCGTACGAAAACCCAAGCGACTTGAGCTGGCGGCGGAAGGTCTTGATGTTGGCCTCGGTGTTGCTTCGCGGGTGGGCGCCGGTCTTCACCGCGTGCTGTTCCGCCGGCAGGCCGAACGCGTCCCATCCGATCGGATGGAGCACGTTGAAGCCCCGCGCCTGCCGGTACCGGGCCACGATGTCCGTGCCCGTGTAGCCCTCAGGGTGCCCGATGTGCAGGCCGGCGCCCGAAGGATAGGGAAACATGTCGAGTACATAGTATTTCGGCCTCGACGTGTCGTCCGGTGTCCGGAACGTTTGGTGTGTCTCCCAGAATGATTGCCAACGGGCCTCGATCTTCTGAAAGTTGTAGTCTCTTTCCTCGGTAGCCATCGCGTGAAATCCGCCACTCTGAACGAATCCCACGCCCGGTCAATCACCGGGAGGCTTGTTGTTGCCTGCGCCCTGCTGGCCGCGATGCTGGCGGCGGTTCCCGCCCGCGCTGCGATGAGCGCCGGATTCAACCGCCTGCTCGACGCCGTGGTTCGCATCGATGTGAGGGAGGTCGCCTTCGAGCAGGGCGCGCGCCGGCTCGTGGCCGGTGTGGGATCGGGTGTGATCCTTTCGGACGACGGACTCATCCTGACCAACGCCCATGTGGCCAACCCGTATGCCGTGGAGATCCTGATAACGCTGCCGAGCCTGGAGAGCGTTGGAGCAAGGCTGATCGGATGGGACCATTGGACGGATCTGGCCCTCATCCGTCTCGACATGGACGAGGTCCGGCGGCGCGGGCTCGCGTTTCGACCTGCCTCGTTCGGCGACTCCACGGCGCTCTTTCCCGGGGAGACCGTCTATGCGGTCGGCACGCCGTACGGCCTGACCCGCACGGTGACTCGCGGGATCATCTCGAATGACCGCCGGTATTTCGAGGACAACGAGGGAATCCACGGATACGAGACGGGCACTTTCAACACCTGGCTTCAAACGGATGCGGCGATCAACCCGGGCAACAGCGGCGGACCGCTTGTGACCGAGGATGGCGCTGTCGTGGGCATCAACTCGCGAGCCTATGTGGGGGCTGACAACCTGGGGTTCGCGATTCCCTCCGCGATCGCCCGGCGGATTGTGGACGAGCTTCTCGCCCACGGAAGCGTGACCCGGAGCTATATTGGGATCGTCCCCCGCGCATTGCAGAACCTGGAGCATTTTTACGCGCTTGCCCTCAACACCGGCATGCTCATCAACAGCGTCGACCCCGGATCGCCGGCCGCTTCCGCGGGCCTGCGCAGCGGCGACATCCTTCTCGCCATCAACGGACAGAAGGTCGACGGCCGGTTTCCCGAGCAGCTTCCGCCAATCCAGAACATCATTGCCAGCCTGCCGGTCGGCTCGAGCGTGAGATTGAGCGTCAAGCGCGGGATGCAGACGATGGACGTGCCGGTGGTCACGGAAGAACTTGAGAGCCGGATGGGCGAGGAGTGGGCCTTCGAAAAATGGGGGTTTAGCGTGCGCAAAGTTTCGCGGGCTTATGCGCGGGAGAACCAGCTCGACGATGACACCGGCGTCATGGTGATAGGAGTTCAGCCCGGCTTTCCGGCGGCTGTGGCGGGTCTCGCTGCCGGCGACATCATCACAAAGGTCGACCAACAGGTGCTGACCGAACTCGATGTCCTGAAGAAGATCTACCGGTCGTTCGAAAGAAGACCGGCCTCGCTTTTGCTTCTGACGACGCGGGACCGCCACGTGTCGCTGTACGTCCTGAAACCATGAAACGCGCCTGTTCCATTCTTCTTGTCGGACGATCCGCCTGTTCGGGAGGAAGCTCCTGGTTCTTTCGCATCGGTGCGACTCGCGGAATCTGTGCCCGGGCGCTGGCGGCGTGGGTGCTCCTTGCGGCTCTCGGCGTCGTTTCTGCTCCGCTGCGCGCCGCCGACCTGCCCGAACTTTTCGCGGAGCGCGTCAAGTCCTGCGTGACGGTTGGGTTCCTTGTCGAGTCTGAACTGGACCGCCAGCCCGTCACCGTACTGGGCGTGTGCATCGATGCCGGCGGCACGATCATTCTGCCGCCATCGGCCATCGGCCCGCGCGTGCCCGTCAGCCAGCTCAAGGACTTCAAGGTCCACCGGCCCGACTCGGCCACGGCCTACGATGCCGCGTATCTCGGCCAGGACGCCTTGACCGGCTGGCATTTTGTGCGGGTCGAAGAAAAGGTGCGCGCAGAGCTGGTGCCGTTGACGGCGTGGGTCCGGCGCGGTACGGCGGAGCCGCGCCTCGGGGAGGAGGTATGGGGCGTCGGCCTGCGCGGAAAGGACGAGGATTTTCATCCGTATTTCCTTATGAGCCGCGTGAGCCTCGTCGAGCCGATGCCCCAGATGACGGCGATTGCAGCCGCGGAGGTTGCCGGGCCCGGCCTGCCGGTCTTCAACCGCGCGGGTGCGTTTGTCGGCCTTGCGCTGAATTCCTTCGGGCAGGACTTCACGTTGTTCTCGGGCCAGGACCGCAGCCAGTCCGTGGTGCTTGTAAACGAGGAGGAAAGCAGCGTCTTTCTCCTCGCAAAAGAGGTGCTGCCCTATCTCGGCCGGATTCCGCGCAATGTCTCGGGCCGTCCGCTGCCGTGGCTGGGCGCATTCGGCCTTGAGCCGGTGGATCCCGAGGTGGCCCGGTTTCTCCACCTGGAAAACCAGTCCGCCCTTGTCGTGAGCGAGGTGTTGGAGAACAGCCCGGCGGAGAGAGCCGGGCTCAAGGGGCACGACATCGTGGTTTCGCTCGACGGCCGTCCGCTGCCCCGCTTCCGGCCCGAACAAGTGCTGGCGGCGTATGTGGAACGCGAGGTTGGCCGCCACAAGCCGGGGGACGTCGTGCCGGTCGCGGTGCTCCGCGACAACCGGCGCATGGAACTTCGGGTCGTGCTCGGAGACGAACCGAAGATCATTCGGGAGGCTGGCCGGCGGTATTTCGAGCGCCTGGGCGTCACCGTAAGGGAGTTCCTTTACGGCGACGGCGTTGCGCGCCGCATCAAGATTGCCGACCAGGCCGGCGTCGTCGTTGACTTCGTGAAACCCAACAGTCCGGCGGCGGTGGGCGAACTTGCTCCGGACGACTGGATACGCGAGATCGACGGCCGCGCGATCAAGACCTATGAGGAGGCAATTGATGCGCTTGCCGCGATCGAGGCCGATTCGAATCGCGCCGAGTTTGTCCTGCTTACGAGCCGGGGCGGCGACACGGCGGTGCGCCGCGTGAAATTGCAATGAGTCGCCCGGGAAGGGCTGCTAGCCCCAATACTGTTCACT
>PMKA01000473.1 GCA_003157575.1 Opitutia bacterium | reverse complement strand
ACCGTCTGATTGGGGTTCTTCCGGGATCTTCTGGGGCTTTTTCATTGGCTAATAACACACAATCTGGTGGTGGTGTGCGTCGGTCGGTTGGTGCCGAAGGCGGTTGGGAGCCCCTCGGCGCGCCTATTCGCGTGGGCTGTGCGAGTCCGTTACGCGTGGCGACCGGCGGCGACGCGAACTGTGGTTCGGGAGACCGTCGCCGCCGCTCGCCAGCCCACGCGAATAGACGGCGCGATTTCGTCGTTTTGTTAGTGGGGACGGAGGATTTGGGCCGGAAGAGCCCATCTGGACCAATGAAATTCCACCAGAACATTCCGGAAGAGGCCTGATTGGAATTACTCCGGCTGCAATCTGGCATATCCGAATCTGCGCATTGAATGAGAATTTATTGGTGCAGGAGCGTGCAAATAGAGCGAGATATCTCAAGACGCTCAGAGAGCACGCCGTTTCGATAAAGACGGGCTGTGAAGAAAAGGCCGCAGAAGTGGCGCGATGCATGCGCGAGGAGGTGGAGCTGATGATTCCAGAAATCCTGGCTCCGCCCGAGGCTTGATACGAATTGGCGTCGGAGGGGGCATGCCCGGGTTGGGGCCATTGCCACGGCTGTCGACGGGCCAAAACGCGAGCACGCTTATCCAGGGAGAAAAACGCCGCTCTATATCCTGAAATATCGCGGCTCGGAATCGAAGGAATAGAGGCCCGTGGCGCCAGCGTTATTGCCCGTCGGGCGCCGGCGAGAGGAGGATCTCCCCCACGTCCAGCGGGGACGCCGGGTTGGGCGGGTCGGGCACGGAAACGGCCGTCGCGCCGGAGGCAACGGTCTTGGTTTGCCACGGGCGATCCGCTTTGTCCGCCCGCGCCGCGCTGATGTTCAACGAGTAGTCGCCTCCGGGAATGGAATCGATGACGAAAGAGCCATCAGCCTCGACGGCCAATGAGAAATGCTTCGAGAGCTTCATCCGCGCCATTCCCTCGGGCGAGTCGAGATAGGCCTCCGCCTCGGCCTGGGATCCGAATGCCGGCGGCGTCGGCGGCGCCGAACGCAGGCTCCCGCTGAGGACTAGTTTCTCCACATCGGCGGGCGGTTGGGCGAACCGCACTCTGCCTCGAATGACCGCGCCGGAATCGCCCAGCGAGACAAAAGTCGTTTTGCCAGGCTCGACGGTCACGGCCGTATTGTGGCTGTGCGCCCAGGAATTCGGCGCGGTCTTGATCAGGCGCACGATCTCGCCATCGCCGGCGGGCACCTTGGCGAACTTGAATTTCCCCTGCTCGTCGGTCGCGGTCTTAAAGCTCTCCCAATCGGTCGAGATGCCGTTGACGCCCAGGGAAAAGAGGATCTCGCGCCCCACGGCCGGCGCCCCGGCGATCTTGAAATCGCCTTCGATCTGGCCGTAGGGCTGCACGACCACCACTCCGCTGGCGCGCACCTGCTCGACGGTTGCCATGCCAAACCCGCCTTCGCCCGCAGCGGCGACTCTGCCGCCGGTCTCGGGAGGCGAGCTGAGCGCAAATTGGCCGGACGGGTCGGCCACCACTACGTGGGCGTCGCCGCCGTAGGTTTGAAGCCGGCCGTTGCGAAGTGTAATACCGCCGCCGAAACCGTCTTTGACAAGGGCCACCTGCGCGCCCGGCGCCGGCGTGCCGTCCGGCCCCACCACTTTGCCGCGCAGACTCGTGCCGGGCTTGAGCCGGATTTGCATCGGTATAACGCCGTCCTGCTCTTCGGCGAGGCGCTGGGTCAGGTCCGAGTAATCGTCGGCCGCGACGCGAATCCCGTCCCGCTCCTCCTCGTCGAGCGCGACGGTGAATTGCCCGTTCGGGTCCGCATAGTCTTTCATGCCCGGGTAATCCACGGCGAAATTGTCCGTTCCGAGAAAGCGGCCGGTTCCCACGCGGAATCGGGTCACCGCCTGGCCCGAGTCGGCATCGAGCACCAGGCCCTGGATCTGGCGCGGCTTGCGCAGCGTCACCACATTGTCGATATCGGGCTTGAGGACCTTGTTGCGCAACGAGGCGTAGCCTTCCTTGCCGAAGTAGAACTGCATCGGCTCGGCCGGCGCGGCGTTCCATTCGAATCGTCCATCCGCCCCCGTCTCCGTCGAGAACTCGTAGGTGCGGCCGATGTCGCCTTCGCCCTCGAGCACCACCCGGACCCCGGCAACCGGCTGGGCGGCCTCGTCCCGCACCAACGCCCGGATGCTCTTGCCCGGCCCGAGCTTGAACAGAATCTCCTCCATGCCCGGACGGACCGTGAAGGTCTTGCTCTCCGGCGCGCGGCCATTGGCCATAACGCTGAACAGCACATCGCCTTGGGCGATGTTGCGAAAAGCAAACCGCCCCTGCGCGTCGGACTTCGTCTCCTGGCGGTCGCGGTAAAAGCGGCGGCCGGCCCACACCAGAGCGCCGGACACCGCGTTCTCGGTCTCATCGGTCACCCTGCCCCGCACCCGCAACCCGCCGTGCAACACGATCTTGAACGTGCCGGCGCGCAACCGCTCCTCGATGGCGGCGTTGGCTCCCACCGTAAGATTGGTTTCCAGGTAATCCGGATGCGTCACATCGAACCCGATATGATCGAGCAGATCGGGGGGCAATCCCCGCGCTTGCCACACCCCCTGCGCGTCCGTAACGACCTCGCGCGTCCCAAGCTCCGCCTGCTCCCCTTTCTGGTTCATCTGCTCGCCCCCCTGCCAGAAACGATGAAACGAGAGCTTCACCCCGGGTATCGGCGAATCGCTCTCGTCCACAACGCTCCCGCCGATGTTCACGCTGGCGCTCAGCTTGAGAACGTAACTCGCCGGGATGACGTCCCCGGCCTTTGCGTCCCAAACCATCTTGCGGCCGCTGTAATCCTCCGCCGAGGCGTCGATTTCGAGCTGATCGATATCGGTTGGAGGATAGGCGATCCGCGCGGCCCCGGCGTCGTCCGCCACCAGTTGGCTGGTCCAGGTGTTCCTCCTGCTCCCTTGCTGGCGGGCCTGGGCGCGCACCTTTGCCCGGGGCAGCGGTTGGCCCTCGGGTGTCCGCACAAACAGGTTCAGACGCGCCGGAGCAACCGAGTCTGAAGGTTCGAGGTCGGGAGAATCATCCGGCCTGACGCCCGGCGCGAGCGGATCGAGCGTGGCCGCGACGACAAAAAGGGTTGCCGCGCCGTGAGCGCTGACCAGGTCAATGCCGAGAATCGGTTTCGCGGGATCGGGATTGGCCAGCGTCACGCGGTAAAGGCGGAGCCAGCGCCCGGCCTGGGTCGGGTCCTCGGCGCGCCACACCACTTTGGCGAACGGGTACGGCAGGCGCGCCGGTTCCTCGAAAGGCGAGCGGGCCCATTCACGAATATGATCGAGATAAACCAGCGCCGCGCGGCGCGATGTCCCGTCCAAATAACGCCACACCACGTCCGCCACCGCCGCGCCCGGCTCGGTTTCATAGCGCGTGCCGCCCAGCAGATGGAGGCTGCCGAACCGCCCGTTGGTGATGCCCGCTTGAGCCAGCGGCAGCTCGATTGTGCCACGATACTTCCGCCCGCGCGTCTCAGACCCCTTTCCCTGCAACTGAAGCATGCCTTCGAGGCGAAACTCGATGCCGCCCAAGGTCCGCGTTCCCCGAGGCACTTCCAGATAGGGCTTGTCCCTCAGCCAGGAGCCGTTTTCGGCCTCGATGAGGATCGGCGTCAGCGGAATCGCAACCGGCGCCCGCGAAGCCGCCGTCTCCTCGAGCGCGGCGCTGTTGGGCGGGGCGGATTCCTCCGCCGGGGCGGCCGCGGCCTGCGCGGCGGGCGGCGCGGTCTCGACCGGCGGCTCCGTTGGAGCCGCTCGGCGCGAAACAAAATGGAGGACGAGGACAAGCCCCAATCCCGCGGCGAGGATCGTGATCGCCGCCCGCAAACCGGTTCGTGCTTCTTTCATGCGCTCCGCCGCGGACCGGGAGAGTCGTATTATCTCCCGGACTCCGCGTCTGCGCCCATCCTACCCCTCCGCGGCCCGTCGTCAAGCCAGGGAATTCCACTGGCTTGTTCTATATGGGGACACATCATCAGGGCGTTAGTCCAACTACTCATCGACAGTGATAGGAATGTGGTAAAGCGCGCGGCTGAGGAACTTGTGGCCACAAGCGGTTTCGGAGAAGAGAGGGTAACGTGTCTGACCGACTGTTTCACCGCAGTGACGAGACAACTCCGACCCCGTCTTGTCCGGGTGATGGGGCGCATCGGGACCGATAAGGGATCTTTGGATTCGGTTCTGGCTCGGGCGGCGCAAGATCCCGATGCGGCTGTTC
>PMKA01000156.1 GCA_003157575.1 Opitutia bacterium | reverse complement strand
CTGGACGATCTGGTCGTAGCCTTTGACCAGGCCCGTCGTCTCGGTGTCGTAGAGGACGAAGCTCAACCGACCACTCCAAGGGCGTCCAACCTGTGGCGCATGGCGGCCTCACTCACGCGGAAGCGCTTGGCCAGCGCCGCGACGGCTTCATCGTCCTCAAGGTCGACGGAGCGTCCTTTGAGCGCGACCAGCAGGAGGTCAGTCGGCATCAACAGCTCCGAGGCAAAGGTGTTCGCCTCGATCTCAATCGGGTCCACGCCGGCCGCCGCGAGCCCGTCGCGGCGAAGGGACCCACGATCGACGTGAACGGCTTGCTCGAGCAGGGGCCGGTGTAGCTGGATGTGACCCAATTCATGGGCAAGCGTGAAACGCTGCCGGTTGGGCGCGTGCAGGGTGTTCACACCGACGATGAGCACACCGTCGCGAACATAGGCAAGGCCGGAAAGCTCGCCATCTAGAGGCGCATACTCGACGCGCACACCCAGGCCCTTGGCGATTCGTTCGACGGGCACCGGCGCTGCCTTCACCTGATACTGATTGAGCAGGGCATTCGCGGCCTGCCGCGCCCCGTCTTTGTCAGGACGATCCTTCATTTGGGTCGCTTTCTCACCAGCTCCTCCGCGACGGCCGACGCAACGAGGCGTTCGACGCCCGATTGTTGTTGAGGGGTCAAGGACGCCCCGGCGAGCTTGATCTCATGCAAAGGCTCCGCCGCCTCCCAGGTCGCGGGCACGAGATCCAGGATCGACTCGAGCTTCAAGGCGTTCACGAGCGCGAAGAGCTGGTGCACCATGATGCGCTGGCGACCATTTTCGAGATTCGCCAGCGAGGCCCTGGAGAGCCCAATCTTTGCTGCGACGTCACCCTGCGTCAGCTCAAGCTCGCCGCGCCGCTTGGCCACCTGCCGGCCCAGCCGGCGATAAAGCTCCATATCTGACATTACCATAAACTGGCCGTATTCGCGGCGTGCGTCAAGCTGACAGCGTTTGTGTTTCTCACAAACACTTATAACGCTTTGCGTGCTTGATGTTGACACAGAGTCGGCCCGCTGTCATACTTTAAACAAAGGTCGACGAGGGTAGTTCTTCGCCGACGAGCGGCGCGGCTCGCGCCAAGGAGTTTAAGATGACCCAGGCTATTGCGGAAAGTGCGGACGGCGTCGCAGCGGCACGTCCGGCGACGCTCAACATCGCCGTGAAATTCGGCGAGGACGAGGAACGGATTATCGGGGCGGTGCCGGGCAGCCGCGTGACGGTGATCCTGGAGGTCCTGGCCGCCGAGCGCGGCTGCCGGATGGAGGAGCTGATCCTCATCCGCGAGGGGGACGACGAGCCCCTGACCGCGGCCGTCCTAATTGAGGATGACTATCCGTGCCGGCGCCGTCATCACGTGCACCGCGCGGGCGAGGTCACGGTGACGGTGGGCTACCAGGCGGGCCAGCAGGTGCGCACCTTCAGGCGCCACGCGACGGTCGAGGAGGTTCTTCTTTGGGCGATTGCGACGTTCAAAATCGACCTGAGCATGGCGAGCGAGTTTGAGCTGACCCGGCATGGACAGAAGAAGGAGCTGCCCGGGGCCGAGCATATCGGCCATGTGGCCGACGCCGAGCGCACTGTGTGTTTGGAGCTGGTGCGCGGCCATATTTCCAACGGCGGCCGCTCGTGATCGCCGATCCGAGCGCCGCCCGCGTCGCGGCCGATCTTGAGGAGGCAGGCTTTCTCAACGGCTGCGACGCTGGTCGTTGGCGCGTCATCACCTTCGAATTCCCTATCCTGCTGTTCGCGATTTCTGCGACGGAGCCGGACGGAAGGGCCTCGGAATACTGCTTCCGCGCCGAGCTATCGCGCTTTCCGGCGCAGGCGCCGCTGGTCCAGATCTGGGACTCAACGCGCAACGCGACGCTGGCGCCCGCTCTTCGGCCCAAAGGGGGAGGCCGCATCGAGAAGACCTTCCAAATGTGGGGCGACGACACCGTCTATCGCCCTTGGGAGCGGAAAACCGGCCCCCACATCAACGCGATCAACTTCCCGGAACTCGCATGGCGCCCCGAGCGGCGCCTGATATTCGTCTTCGAGGACCTCCATGGCATCCTTCATAGCAACGCTCGCGCGCATCGTCTTCGGGCCGCGGCCTGAGATCCTGTGCCACGCGGCGGTCTGGCGCGCCGGAGTCGCGGAGCTCAGGCGGCGCGGGGGCGGGCATCGCGAGAGTGGCGCGTTCCTTCTCGGCACGAAGGGCACCACGCGACGGATCGAAGAATTCGTCTTTTACGACGATATTGATCCTGACGCCTTGAGCAGCGGGATCGTCGAAATCGATGGGCGGCGGCTCGGCGATCTCTGGAGCCATTGCCGCGCAACGGGACGAACCGTCGTGGCCGACGTCCATGTTCATCCCGGCGGCTTCCAGCAAAGCGACTCCGACAAGGCCAATCCGATCATCGCCGAGATCGGGCATATCGCCATGATCCTCCCTGACTTCGCTGCGAAAGCGACGTTGCCCGGCGCGATTGGGGTCTTCGAGTATCGGGGCGCGCGCCAATGGCGCGACCGCAGCCTCGAGCGGCCCTCGGCCTTGCACGTCGGATGGTGGCCATGGCGTTAGACCGGCACATCGCGCGTCTCGCAAAAATCCTTGTCGACGACGAAGGCATCTCGTTCGAGGAAGCCCAAGCGCGTCTGAGCGCCCTCACCCTCGAAATCGTCGTCGGACCGGACGCCACGTCGCCCGCTGCGCATGCAGCGGTTTTGACTGCGGTATCCGTCGGCGCCCGCACCTTCATCGGCGGCGTGTGCGTGACCGGCGCGACCGGGCAGCGCTTCAATTCCGCGCTTCCCTTTAAGGCAGACACGCTCGCCGATGCGGCGTCTCAGGTGGGCGCGTCGCGTTTGCACTGCTTACCGTCACACCGAATCTTCATCGGCGTCGTCGAGGACCCGGGAAAAATCTCGGGTATCGCCGCTTGGTGGCAGGGCTGGCGCGCCGGCATTGCCGAACCAGGCGCGGCCCCATTGGACGACGGCCACAACCCGCTCACGGGTATCGCCGCCGGCGCGCTCGCGATCGGCGCCGCGTTCGCGCTGGCGCGGGGAAGCGCCCTTGATTGTCCGTTGGAGGTTGATCTCTGGCCGGTTGATCAAGGCGAGGAAGCCCCCGGCTTCCCGGACACCTACTTACCTGGGGCCTTGTGGGTGGTCGGGCTCGGGAACCTGGGCCAGGCCTTCCTCTGGGCGCTTGCGGCCTTGCCTTACGCCAATCCCGCGGAGGTTTCCTTGGTCCTTCAGGATCGGGACAAAGTGTCCGAGGAGAATTGGGCGACGTCCGTGTTGGTGCGGCACGAGACCTACGGGGAGCTGAAGACGAAGGTAAGCGAACGCTGGGCGCGGGCGAAAGGATTCGATGTGCGGCGCATGGATCGCCGCCTTCTCGCCAGCGATCGTCTTGACGATGACGACCCGCGCGTTGCGCTCTCGGGTGTCGACAAGATCGACGCGCGCCGCGCCCTGGCCGATGTCGGCTTCGACTGCGTGGTCGACGCGGGCTTGGGCGGAAACGCGGCGGACTTCGACAAATACCGCGTCACGGTGTTTGACGAGGCTCACCTGATCGTCCGTCACCTTGAGGGATTGCAGGACGCTTCCGTCGATGAGGCGCTGCTCCAACGTGACGCCTATCAACGCCTGCAGGCCGAGATCGGGCGCTGCGGGACCGCCGAGATCGCGGGGGCGAACGTAGCGGCGCCCTACGTGAGCGCTGTCGCCGCTTGCGTCACCGTCGCGCGCCTTATTGCCATTGCTTCGGGCAGCAAGTGCCCCGTGAACGAGGTGCGGCGCCTATCGGGAGCGGCGCCGAGACACGGCCCGCGGGAGACAATCGAAGCCCGTGGCTTCCGCCATGCGGGGCGACCTTCCAATCACAAGACTACAGGCGCCCAACATGGTGGTCGCGATGAATGTTGCGCCGGCGATGCAGCTTGAGATGTCCCCGGAAGCGCTGCATTTGCGTTGTATTGACCCCGCCAAAAACAAGCGGCGCTTCTACGCGATGTCGGTCGAACCGACGCTCTTCGGCGAATGGGAACTTGTGCGCGAATGGGGCCGGATCGGCCGAGGCGGCCGCGTGCGCCACGACATGTTCAGGAGCGCTGGCGAAGCGCGCAATGCTCTTGCCACCCTCGCAAGGCAGAAGGCCCGGCGGGGATATAAACCTACAAGGCTTTAATGGGGTTAGATGTCGCCGCGTTGACGGCGGCGCCGATCCGCGAGGAGGTCGAATATGGTGGACGTGTGTGTCCGCACGACGGCAACGATCGCTGGCGCGCGCATAGCGGTCCAGGTTTATATTGGTTTTGGCGACGCCATTACGCCCGCGGTTATCGACATCGACCATCCCGCCCTGCTGGATACTTGGAGACAGAACGCATGTCCGCATCACTGACTTTTCACCCCCTTGGCAACGCCGCGACTGCGCCCGCATCGATCTCGCTGTCGCTGCGAAGAAGATTCTGATCGAATACGCGGACATGAGGAATGACGACGGCCCCTGCGATAGGCGGGGTCGACCCCATCGAAGCATGAAGTGACCAGCAAGAAGGCGGCGACCGCCGCCTCCCAGCTGCTGCGCTACCCAAAGTCGAGCGCAGCCGCCAAATCTGCCGCATCCTCGGCGCTCACCCAGCGTCCGAACAAGAAGTAACTCAGGGGAGAATGACGATGACCACCATGTCCAACCGGCGGACCATCGTCGCCCATGGCCGTTTGGCGTTGCGCGAGCTTCGCCTCGACGCCGCGCGCTACCGCCGCCACGGCCTGCAGATCATGTCATTCGAGCAACTGACGGTTCGGCTCGCAGGCGGGTTCGCCAGGCCCATCGACGATGAGATCTTGCGCACGGCGATCCAGACTGTGCTGCCAACCACCCCCTTGGGAGAGCTGGAAGGGATCAAGCTACTTCCCGGCATGGTCAATGCCGCGGCGGATACCCTCCACAAGGCTTGGCGAGCGGGCATCGACCTTACCGCGCGCGCCGCTGAGCATCCCCGTCTGGACTCCATCGCGCGCCTGGAGACTGCAGTCCTGATGCAACTGCCGTCGGGCGTGATGCGCCCGACCGATCTGGTCGCCGCCGCGTCACAGCGCCTCGGTCACGCCCAGGCGGTCCTCGGCCCCGTCGAGATCGTCGGGATCACCGAACTCTCGCCCTGCTGGCGCCCCCTCTTGCAGGCATTGACCCATCACACGGCGGTGAGCTGGACTGCCGGCCCGCGCCCGACCCCATCGTGGC
>PMKA01000446.1 GCA_003157575.1 Opitutia bacterium | reverse complement strand
CGCCACCGCGACGCCCCAGAACACAACCCACGAAACGAGGCGGAAGACGTTGACGCGCTTCCAGTCCTCCTGGGGAGGCGCCGGCGGAGTGTCCTTGGCCGTCAATTTCCTGACAGCCTCCACGAGAATCAGACCGACGTCCACGATCGCCGCGCCAAGGATCGTCCCCAATGCGACGATGAAGCCTATCTTGCGGAATGGCGCACCGGGCTCGAGCCAGCCGATGGCAACCAGATGGGGTCTCAACGCATCTCCGATCTCAGCCACCACCAGCGCCGGAAGGGCGATCCGGGCGCCGACGATCATTCCTGCGCCCAAGGTGGACGTGGAATNNCATAATCGACGACGCAAGCCCCCCGACATAGCCAATGAGAACGCCTCCGCCGAGCTTCGCCACAGATCGCTTCAGAAGATTCTTGTCCGTGAGCGCCCGGAGAATGTTCGCGACCGCCAGCCCGGAGGGAAAAGCCAGCTGCATCCGGTCCACCAGGATCGGCGTGTAGACCATCCCGAGCCCGACGCCGAACATTCCGATGCAGACATAGTAAAGGATCAACTGCCAGACCGCGACCTCTGGAAGGCCGAGCCAGTAGCGGGCCTGAATCAGCACCGCCATCCCGNNCATGCCGCACATGCCCGCCACCGATGCCGCCATCGTCTGCATGTAGTTGGCGCCGTGCTTGCCTTCCGGTCCGTATCCAAGCGTGATCGTGCTGCCGAGAATTCCCGCGAGCACCTGGCCTCCGATAAAGAAGCCGATCGAAAAATTCATGAAGGCCGCCGAGATCCCGCCCAAGGGGCCGAGAATGAAGATCGCCACGCACCCCAGCAGAATGTGGTACGCGGTCGAATCTATCGGGGGAAGCAGGCGGAGGAGGAGGGAGGGACGGTCAGGATCGGGCATGGGGCTCCGGGCTGGGGGGGAAAATCACTTCATCGTCAACTTCAGCGAGTTCCCGTCGATGGCGATGCTCGTGACCTTCTTCCACGCCGCCGCAATGTCCTCGGGGATGTTCTCGTTTGCGAGCACGTGCTCCAGGACGAATCCTCCCACCCACGGCAATTTGTGCAAAGGGCAGCAGCCGATGAAAAACTGGTCGGGAACAAAGATGAGCTTCCCTTCGACGCGTGCAAACCTGCCGCTCGCCTGCAGCACGATCGGGCGCTTGATGCCAAGCATGTCCAGATTGAGCTGGCCTTCGCTTCCCATCTGAAAAACACCGTTCGCGATCCGGAAGTTGGGCGTGCCGAACTCCATCAGGCCGGCGGGCGGCTCGTCGGGCGCCGCAGGTTTTTGGGAGGCCGCGCCAGGAGCGGGCGCCCCGGGCTTTGCCGGCGCCGCCGGGCCGGGCTTCTTCGTGTCGGCAGGCTTGGACGGCTCAGGCGCCGTCCCGGCCGTAATCCACGCGTTGAGTTCATCCTCGTTGACCTCCACGGAAGTCCCCTCGGTGAAAAGCTGCTTTTTCCGCAACCACTGCTTGCCTCGATCCAGATCCTGGGTCCCCTGGATGAACGAAATCGTGCTGACGGGACCCGTCTTCGGATCGGGCTCTCCGATCTGCACCGGCTGCAGGGCAAGGTAAACGACGGCGACCACGGCGCCCAGCAGAAGGCTCAACAGCACGCCAAAGAATATCTCGAACAAACCGGGACCGTACTTGGCCTTCTCAATCTTGCTGGAAACCATGGGAACCTTTCGTTATCGGGGCGGGGTTTAAGGCTACTCTTTTGAAGGCGGCGTGGAGGGGGGCGACGGGGGCGGGCTGACCGGCGCCGGCGCGCCGCCTTCCTTGGGCGATTCGGCCTTGGCCTGCTCGCTCTTTACCGAACGACGCCGGTAGTCGGTCTCATAAAATCCTGAACCCTTGAAGATAATTCCCGCACCCCGGCCGGGAAGACGCTTGACCTTGCCATTCTGACCGCAGGTGCAGGTCTTGAGCGGCGCGTCTTTCATGGGTTGGAACACTTCGAACGTTTTGCCACACTTCAGGCAGTTGTACTCGTAGGTCGGCATGAATCTGTTGTCTGTCTTATGAAGAATGCGATCCGGCTTTGCGAGACTCTTCTATCGCCCGGAAATACATCGCATAGAAGGTGAACACCACCGCCATGCCCGCGAACAAGGTCACGGGCATAAGAGGACAGCCGACGGCAACGAACCCGAGAAACGCCAACGTTGGCACACACAACCCGCTGCGGCAGCTCTCAAGCATGCCGGCGAGTTCGGCGAGCCGGAAGGCGGCTGCGAAGCTCCTGGCTCTCTGATAACGGTAGATCCCGGCCGTCGTCAGAGGCGCCGCCAACACCACTCCTGGGATCAACGGAAGCAGGCGCAGCAGCCCGATGGGCGCCGAACGCAGTGGCCACGACAGTATCCATCCCGCGCAGATGGGCGCCGCCCCCAGCACCAGAAAAATGACGAATGCCACCATCCCGTCGAGAAACAGCCGCTTCCATCCTCTCCATGACGGCCACTCGGGATACTCGCCTCGCCGCGCCTGATCGATCAGCGCGTAGAGCAGCCCAAAAGCGAGAAAGTGCGCCACCGGAATCACCAGCAGCAGGCCTCCGACCAGGCATTTCACCGCCGATGAGGAATTGGCGAATAAGCGTTTGCAAACCGGTTCAAGCGTGGGCATTGCGTAAGGGGTGCGTCAGGCAGACTAGGAATCCGCCCATGGAATTCACTACAAAACTTTCCGGTCTGGTCGCCCGCGTCGAGCGCGGGATCGATCGGGAACTTCCTCCGGCAAACGATGCTCCCGCTCGCCTGCATGAGGCAATGCGTTATTCCTTGCAGGCCGGCGGCAAACGGCTGCGACCCGTCCTGGTGCTGACCGCAGCAGAACTGTTTGATCCCTCAGGACATATCGATCCAGTGCCGGCGGCGGTGGCCGTGGAATGCATCCACACCTACTCCCTGATCCACGACGATCTCCCGTGCATGGACAACGACAATCTGCGCCGTGGCCGACCGACCTGTCACAGGGCGTTTGACGAGGCGACCGCGCTGCTCGCGGGCGACGCCCTGCTCACTTTTGCGTTCTTTCTGCTCAGCGACGCCTACGCATCTCATGCATCGCTGGCCGCGGATTTGTGCAGGGAACTGGCGGAGGCGGCGGGCAGTCGCAATCTGGTGGGCGGCCAAATGCTCGATTTGCTGGGTGAAAAATCCCCCGCCGTCACCGACGAAATGCTCCACCGGATCCATGCCGGAAAAACGGGAGCAATGATCCGTGCGTCCCTTGTCTTGGGAGGCTTGATCGGCGGAGCGCCGCCGGCGGCCATCGCGGTCCTGCGCGAAGGCGGATCCGATCTCGGGCTGGCCTTCCAGATCGTCGATGACATCCTGGACGCGACCGGCGATACGGCGACGTTGGGCAAGACTCCCGGCAAGGATGCGAAAGCCGGAAAGGCGACCTTTGTCACGCTTCACGGTCCAGAACATGCGCGCCGGGTGGCCGAGGCGAAATCGTCGGCGGCTTCGCGGGCGTTCCTGTCTCTGCCGGGCGACACCGCCTTTCTTCTGGAACTTGTGCAAAACCTCATGACGCGAACACGCTGACAGCCCCTGAAATTCAAACCATGTTGCAATCAGCTGGAATCTCCAGGCCGTTTGGGACGGACAACGGCAGATATGCGATCCGGGGATTTTACCCTATAGTCGCGCTCTAATATGCCGATATTGCCCCTGTCAATGCGTGTTTTGGCGCCGGCTCAAGATGACGCCGTGTGTCCATCTGCCGCAGATCATTCATGAACACCGATCCTCCGATTAAGAACCGTCGGATTCTAATCGTCGACGACAACCGGGCAATTCATGAGGATTTTCGGAAGATCCTAAAGCCCAAGGGTTCCGCCGATCTTCTCGCGCAGGCTGAGGCGGACATTTTTGGCGACTCACCTGCCGGGGCGTCAACGTCCACGGACTTCCAGCTGGATTCCGCCTACCAGGGGCAGGAAGGAGCGGAACTGGCGCGCAAGGCAGTGGCCGCCGGCCAGCCCTACGCAATGGCATTTGTCGACATGCGCATGCCGCCCGGCTGGGATGGCGTCGAGACCACCATCAAACTCTGGGAGGTCGAACCCGATCTGCAGATCGTCATCTGCAGCGCCTATTCGGATTACTCCTGGGAGGAGCTGATTGAGAAGATCGGCAAGTCCGACCGCCTCGTGATTCTCAAAAAGCCTTTCGACAACGTTGAAGTGCTGCAGCTCAGCCTGGCGCTCACGGAAAAATGGCATCTGCTCCAGCAGTCACGGATGCAACTGGAGACGCTGCAACATGCGGTTGCGGAGCGCACGGCGGAGTTGCGGAGCGAAATCAGCGTGCGCAAGCAGGCCGAGGAAGACGCCCACGTGGCCCAGCAGGCGGCCGAGGCGGCGAGCCGTTCCAAGAGCGCATTTCTCGCCAACATGAGCCATGAAATCCGCAACCCGCTCAACGGGGTCATCGGCCTCGCCGGCCTGTTGCAGGAATCCGAGCTCAATTCGCAGCAGCACGACCTGACCGTCTCGCTGCACAAATGCGCGGAATACCTC
>PMKA01000435.1 GCA_003157575.1 Opitutia bacterium | reverse complement strand
ACTCGGCGCATTGGGAATGAAACTCTCGATTGCTCCCGACGATTCCGAGGCGGCATTGAGCCTCACCGGCGCATCAAAATAATCGGGGCGGGCGGCCTCGGACTGACCACAGATGCTGGGTGCCCCATGTCCCGCTTTTGGGACATGGGAAACCCCAAACTTCAATTCGCCACGCCGAAGGCCTCCGCCGAGACGGCCAGTCCCCTACAATAAAGACGGAAGCACCACGAGGAAAACCATGCCGCTCTCCGGAGAAGCCATTCGCCTGATGAACTACATTGACGACGTAGCCGTGACGCTGCGCCGCGTCCTGGCCACCATCCCCTCCCTCACCCCCGAGGAGCGCGCCCGCGTCGCCGAGCACTTTATCCAGACCAAGCCCAACGCACAGGACGTGGCCGAGGCGCTGGCCCCTCGGTAATCCTGTTGGCCGTCACTGTCGCCATCATCGGAGCAGGGCCGCTCGGCCGCTGGCTGGCTCTCTCCGCCGCCCGCGCCGGGTTCAGCGTACTGCTCGAAGACGTGATGCCCGCCAACCTCCACCACGCCCAGGAGTTCATTCGCCAAAAAGCAGGTCCCCTTCGGCAAGCTCAGGGCAGGCTTTCGACTGCGGTCGCCGCGGCGACCGCCGCTCAGGATGACAGCATTGGCGGGGTAGCCTTCGTCTCCACCATCGAGGAAGCCGTCCGCAACGCCGACCTGGTCATCGACTGCGTCCCCGATGAGCTCGAATCCAAGCTGGAAATTCTCTGGCTCCTGGACCGCATGGCCCCGCCGCGCACGGTCCTGGCCACACCCACCACGCGCCTCTCCATCGCCGACCTGGCCCACTGCACCTACCGCCCAACCAAGTGCATCGCCATAGCTGCCGAAGCCAACGCCCTGACCGGCAATCCTCAGTCAGCATCCGCCAGTCGCGAAATCCAACTCCGCACCACCTCGCAAACCGCCCCGGAGACCGTAGCCCTGCTCGACCACTTTTGGCGTCAGCTCGGCTTCACCACAGTCTTCGCCCTCGACACGGCCGACCAGCCGTCCAAATAATTTATCGCATCCGTGCCCCATTCTTTCGCCTTTTTTCTGGCGAAAGGATGGGAAAGCACAATACTCAAGGAACAAAATCATGCAGTCAGAGACCTAGTAGATGCCCGGAATCAAGCGCCAGGTTGTTTTGCTGTAGGCCGCATACTCGGCTCCAAAGGCTTCCCGCAGGGCTGCTTCCTCAACGTGAATTCTATAGAGCAAGGCGGCGGTCGTGGGCAGCAGAACCACAACTCCTGCCAGCCAATTCCGCTCGCGCAGCGCGATGGCCACAAACACCAGCAACAAGCCTGTGTAAGACGGGTGACGGAGAAAGCGATACAGCCCGGATCGATAAATCGTCTGCGCGGGTCGAATCGCCACGTTGGCGCTGAAGGCCTTTCCCAGGGAGAGAATCGCCGTCCAGCGCAGCACTACGCCCGCGACGATCACAATGATCGCGGCGAGCATCAACCAATATGCGTCGATCATGATTCTGGCGAAAGTCATGTGGCCAATGAATTCCGCCGCGGTGATCGCGGGAATAATTGCCGCCCACATCACCAGCATCGAGCCACGGTCCCGCACCTTTCCGCCACTCTGGCGGGTGCGCGTGGCCACAGCGATAACAATCTCCGAGGCCGTCCAGCCATAAAATAGAATCGTCCACAACAAATAGAGGTTCAATGTGCCTCCTGGTTCCCGAGATTTTGCGAGAATGCAGCCCTGAGCTTCTGACGCGGCAAGAGTTGCGTTCGTTCCGCTGATGTTACGCAACCTACGGATGCCGGGTTCCCTCCGGCATAATCTGGGTGAAGCTGATGAATTCGACATCGTCCCGAGGAGCGATTGCCAGCAGAATTTGCCGCTCCGTCTCCCGCGACGCCAGCAGGCGAGTGTGGGCCTGTGCAAGGTCTGAGTCATTGTAGCCGGGGTGCGTGACCAACTCCCATGTGCCCTCGGGCAGGTTTCGGAGCAGGGAACTAACTGTTTTCGAATCAAGAGTACCTGTCACCAGCACGCCGAGGGCGCCGTCGGTAGTCGTAAAGCCTTCTTCCGCCACAATGCGACGAAAAGCAGGCTCCAGCAGCCGCAACAGCCGCACCTGAGCCCGCCGAATCCACGGCGCACCCGAAGTCGCGCGCAAACTCCATGCCGCCTCGAAGGGATTGCGCACGGAGCGAATTCCCGCCGCCCGCGCCGCGCGCAGCACCGGCCTGAGCACGGCGGGAAACATGTGCGCGTGCTTGTGCGTGTCGATGTGGGTGAGACGCAGGCCGCGTTTTTGCAGCAGGGCGATCTGCGCGGCGGTCTCGGCTTCAATCTCGGAAGTACGGATGCGCCCGGTAAGCAACAGTTTGAGGAACGCGCCCAGCGTCGGATAAAAGCGGCCCGTGCGCGGGTCAACAAGTGTGGGAAGGTTCTGCGCGCGCAGCACCGGCTCGCCGTCCACCAGAACCACGTGGCAGCCGACGCCCAGCGAAGGTGTGGCGAGGGCCAGCTCGATGGCCTCATCGGTGGCCGAGGCCCTGGCCATCAGCGAGGCGCTGGTCANNTCGGCATTGAGGATGAGACGGCCCACGGGGTGAGTGTATCAACCGGGTCCGCCTCACTCCGCTGCCGAGAAATATACCTTTGCCGCGGCAATCGTGGCGGCGACTTCTTCCTTGCCGTGCGCCGTGCTCAAAAAAGCTGCCTCAAATTGCGAAGGCGGCAGCCAGACTCCCTGGTTGAGCATCGCATGATGAAAGCGGCCGAAGGCAGCCGTGTCGCTCTGCGCGGCTTGAGCGTAGTTCGTGACGGGTCCGGCAGTAAAAAACCAAGTCCACATGGAGCCCACGCGGTTGAGGGTGAGCGGAACGCCGGCGTGTGCGGCTTCAGCGGCAACGCCCTCGGTAACGGCTTTGGCCGTAGCTTCGAGCTGCGGATAAACCTCGCCTGCATGAGCCTGCA
Source organism: Opitutia bacterium (assembly GCA_003157575.1). Taxonomy (GTDB): domain Bacteria; phylum Verrucomicrobiota; class Verrucomicrobiia; order Opitutales; family Opitutaceae; genus Fen-1467. The sequence goes on along the minus strand of PMKA01000435.1, from coordinate 523 downwards.
AATAGCCGACCGTGGCGATGCCGGCGGCCATGGCCAGCGGATTGCCGCTGAGGGTTCCGGCTTGATAGACCGGCCCCAGCGGCGCGAGCAGGTCCATGAACCGGCGCTTGCCGCCGAAGACGCCCACCGGCAGCCCGCCACCGACGATCTTGCCCAGAGTCACCAGGTCCGCATCCACGCCATAAAGCTCCAGCGCGCCGCCCAGCGCCACGCGAAAGCCGGTCATCACCTCATCGGCGATCAGCAGCGCCCCTTCGCGCTGGGTGAGCGAGCGCAATCCGGCCAGGTAGCCGGGGGCGGGCGCGATGCAACCGGCGTTGCCGACTACCAGCTCCAAAATAACGGCAGCGATGGCGCCGGGATGAGCGGCAAAAGCGGCTTCAACCGCGGCGAGGTCGTTGTAGGGCAGAGCCAGGGTCAGCCGGGCAATCTCCTCCGGCACACCTGCTGAGCCGGGAATTCCAAAGGTCGCCACGCCCGATCCGGCTTTAACCAGCAGCCCGTCGGCGTGGCCGTGGTAGCA
>PMKA01000097.1:3223-4276 GCA_003157575.1 Opitutia bacterium | reverse complement strand
ATTTCAGCGGAGCCATCGAGCCCGGCAAGGAGGCGCCTGGCGCCGCGCAGCCGACGAAGGTTGGCATCGACATCATTTTCCAGAAACCCGACCAGCAGCGGATCGTCGCGACGGGGGCCGCCTCGACTGAAACCACGGCCCTTGACGGATACACTGCCTGGCAGCGGGTGCAGGAGGCGCAGAACCCGGACCGGTGGAAACTCACTGTTCTCGGGCCCGAGCTGATCAAGCGGCTGCGGGCGAATACCTGGGAGAATCTGAATTTCTTCAAGGACATTGGGAAGAGCGGAGGCACTGTGGATGTCGTTGGACCCGCAACCGTCGACGGCCGGCCCGCGGTCAAGCTGGCGTTCCGGCATGACGCCAGCATCGTGTTCTTCCGCTATTTCGATCCTGAGACCGGCAGGCTCGTCCTTACCGAAACCCAGCAAGGCGGCAGCATCCGTGAGGAAGGGGAGATTATGGTCAACGGGCTGCGCTTCCCCCAGAAGACCGTTGAGGTGGCGAAGGGGGTCGATGCCAAGGGCCAGCCTATCGAGCGGACGACGGTCGTTGTTTTCGACAAGATCACGGTGAACGAGACGTTTCCATCGAGCTATTTCGAAACTCCGTTGCTGACGCCGCCGAATCAGCCGCAGGCCAGTCCGTCGAATCCAACCCCGGCCGCTGCTTCCGCCGGAAAGTAAAGCCGATTCCGGATTGCGGACGCCGGAGAGCGGGGCCGGCCGCGGCCGGTCTCTTGGGGNNGGGAAAAGAGACGGCGTCATGGGTTGACTCGGGCGGTATTCGGCGGGCGCGGACACGGACTTGGCGGCAGGGGAGGCGGTTCTCTCCCAAACGCTTTGACGCGTGACGGCGGACTGCGTAGGAGTTTCTTTTTCATGCGACTGCTCCATTACGGTTCCCGCAATTTCCGTTCACAACTGGCTGCGTTCTGCCGTGCGGCCGCGCCTGCGCGCGAGTTGCAGGAGACGGTTTCCGCAATCCTGGCCGATGTCCGCGAGAGGGGCGACGCCGCGGTGGTCGAGCAGGCGGCGCGCATCGACGGCGCCA
>PMKA01000097.1:0-3192 GCA_003157575.1 Opitutia bacterium | reverse complement strand
CCGCATCGGCATCAACATCCCGGGCGGACAGGTGCCGCTGGTTTCCACGGTCGTGATGACTGTCACGCTCGCCCAGATCGCGGGCGTGCCGGAGATTGCCGTTTTTACTCCATGCAATCGCGAAGGGCGTGTGGCCCCCGGCCTGCTCGCCGCGTTGCAGATGTGCGGGATCACTGAGATCTACCGCGTCGGGGGCGTCTATGGAGTGGGAGCGATGGCCTACGGCACGAAGTCGATTCCGGCGGTCGACAAGATTTTCGGCCCGAGCAATGCCTATGTGTGCGAGGCCATGCGGCAGGTCTTCGGCGCCGTCGGAGTCGCCGGCCTTCCCGGCCCCAGCGAACTCATGGTGATTGCGGACGGCACGGCGAATGCCGATTTTGCCGCAGCCGACCTGCTGGCGCAGGCGGAGCACGGCTCGGGCAAGGAAAAGATCTACCTTGTGACCACGTCCGCGGAAATTCGCACGGCGATCGCGGCCCGGATCGAGGCGCAGCTGCCGGGTCTCCCCCGCGGCGGGCTGATCCGGAAGGTCCTGGGAGGTGGTTTTCTGGCTGTCGATGTCGAAACCCTTGACGAGGCGGCCGACGTGGCCAACGCCGTCGCGCCCGAGCATCTTGAGCTGCTGGTCGCCGCTCCCGCCGCAGCGAAACTCACGCGGCGGATAACAACGGCGGGCGCGATCATGGCGGGCAACGAGACACCGACTGCTCTTGGCGATTTCACCGCGGGCCCCAGCCACGTGTTGCCGACCGGCCGTAGCGGGCGGTTCTTCAGCGGCCTGCGGGTGACGGATTTCATGCGCCGCACCAGCCTCATCCAATACGACCGGGCGAGCCTGCTTCGCGCCGCGCCCATCGTGGCCGCGTTTGCGGCGTTGGAGAGGCTTGACGCGCACGGGCGCTCGGTGGCCATCCGGATCAAGTGATCGTGCGACCCCAACGCCATCCCTTCATGTCCACGACCGATCCGAAGTTCGACCTCCAGAACCTGGCGCTTCCGCATGTGGCGAGGCTCCATGCCTACACGCCCGGCCTCCAGCCCGGCGAACCGGGCTGGATCAAACTCAACACAAACGAGAATCCGTATCCGCCGAGTCCTGCGGTTGCCGAGGCGCTGCGCCGGGAGATCGGACAGGACGGCGCGTCGCTGCGGCTCTATCCGAACCCGAAAAGCGCGTTGCTTCGGGACGCATTGGGCCGGCTGCACGGGCTCGGGGCGGACCATGTGTTCGTCGGAAACGGCGCCGACGATGTGCTGAATTTGCTGGTGCGCTGTTTTTGCGAGCCTGCTTCCGCGGCCGGCTTCACGCTCCCGAGCTACTCGCTTTATCCGGTGCTCGTCGGAATCCAGGACGGCCGGTCCCTCGCCGTTGATTTTGACCGGTCGATGCAGCTTCCTGTGGAGGCGATCGCGGGGTCGGCTGCCAGCGTCTTCTTCCTGACCGCGCCCAACGCACCGACCGGAGTGGGTTTTCGGACGGCGGACATCGAGGCCCTTCTGGGCCGCTACCGGGGGTTGCTTGTTGTGGACGAGACCTACGCGGTCTTCGCCGCGGAGAATACCGCGGACTTGGTTGCGCGGCATGCGAACCTCTGCGTCGTCCGGACCTTCTCCAAATCGCATTGCCTCGCCGGAATGCGCGTCGGGTATGCGCTCGCCCAGCCTGCGGTGATCGGCCTGCTGGACCGCGTGAAGGACAGTTATAATGTGAGCCGGCTTTCGCAGACCGCGGCGCTGGCCGCACTGGGGGATCCCGGCTACTATGCCGGGCTTGTGCGGAAGATCCGCGCGACCCGCGACCGGGCCCGGGCGGCATGGACGGACCGGTTCGGCTGGTTCACCTATCCTTCGCAGACCAACTTTCTCTTCACCGAGCCGAGGGACCGGACGGGCCGGACCGGACTGGAGGTCGCGCGCGGGCTTTACGATTTCCTGTGCGCCCGGAAGATACTCGTCCGGCATTTCGGGAGCCACGCCTTGACCTCGTCTTTCCTCCGCATCAGCGTCGGCACCGACGAAGAAATGACCGTGTTGCAGGAGAACCTCGAGGCATGGCAAAAAACCGCATAGCAACCATCTCGCGACGCACCGCCGAGACAGACATAACCCTCCAGCTGGCTGTGGACGGCACGGGCGCGTCCCGGGTCGATACGGGCATCCCGTTCCTGGACCACATGCTCACGCTGTTCGCCAAACACGGCCTCTTCGACCTGGAATTGAAGGCGAAGGGCGACGTGGCTGTCGATTACCACCACACGGTGGAGGACGTCGGCCTGGTGCTTGGCGAGGCCTTCAAAACCGCCCTCGGCGACAAGATCGGCCTCAGGAGGTATGGCTTCTTCCTTTTGCCGATGGATGAATCGCTGGCGCGCGTCGTCCTCGATCTCGGCGGCCGTCCGCACCTGGTTTACGACGTGCAGGCGCCGACGATGTTCGTGCGGGACTTCAACCTCGCCCTCGTGAAGGAATTCTTCCGGGCGTTCTCGAACAGCGTCGGGGCGAACGTCCACATCCAGCTCCTTTACGGCGAGGAACCCCACCATGTCGTCGAGGCGGTGTTCAAGTGCTTCGCCCGGGCGTTGGACTCGGCGACCCAGATTGAAGCGCGCGCGGCGGACCAGCTGCCGAGCACCAAAGGAATGCTGTAGGGCTGGCGCTTGCCGCCGGGCTGTTCTTCAAGCGCGGACTGGTCCGCCGGCGAGCGGCGACCCTACCTTCTGCAGTATGACTCAACCCAAGATTGCCATCATCGACTACGGCATGGGCAACCTCCGCAGCGTGGCCCGCGCGATGCAGACCACGGGGGCGGACGTGCGGATTATCACTGCGCCGGACGAGATGGCGTGGGCCGACGGTGTGGTGTTCCCGGGACAGGGGGCGATTGTCGACACGATGGTGTTTCTCAAGCAGACCGGCTTCGACGCGGCGTTGCGCGGGTGGATTGCCGCGGACAGGCCTTATCTCGGGATCTGCCTCGGGCTGCAGGCGCTCTTTGATGTGTCGGAGGAGGGCGGAGAAACGCCCTGCCTTGGCATTTTCCCGGGCAAGATCGTGCGCTTCCGCCTGCCGCCGGAGCTCAAGGTGCCCCACATGGGCTGGAACACGGTGCGGTTCGTTCAGCCAGATACGCCGCTGACGGCCGGATTGCGGTCCGAGGGCGAGGCATTCTATTTCGTCCACAGCTACTAC
>PMKA01000179.1 GCA_003157575.1 Opitutia bacterium | reverse complement strand
CGCCCACCGAGATTCCGGGACCGGACTCTCCGCTCGCCTCCCTTGTCTGGTCGGTCGCCAACACCACCTTCATCTCCCAGCCCATCTACGAAAGCGTCGACAGCCTGCTGACCGAGGGCGAATCGACCGACAACGATTCACTGCCGACCAAGCTGGCCCGGCACGCTTCGGGGCTCCTTCATGCAGACGATGAATCCCCCGTGCGGATCTACTCTGCCGACGGAGACATCACGGGATTCGACCTGATGGCGGGAAAGTCGGCGCGGGTGATCGCGGGCAACGACATCACCGATGTGTCGCTGACCATACAAAACAACCGCGCCGCGGACGTCAGCGTCGTTGCCGCCGGGCGCGACCTGATCGCCTTCGACTCCAATTCGCCGTTGCGTCAGACGGCCGCTGCGGCGGGATTCCTCTATTCCAGCAGCGAGTCTGCAGGCGAATCCGGGCGGATCGAGATAGGAGGCCCCGGCACGCTCGAGGTGCTGGCCGGCCGCAATCTGGACCTTGGTATTGATTCGTCAGATACGGCCTCTGGAATCGTGAGCATTGGCAATGACCGCAATCCGAACCTGCCGTTCGGCGGAGCCGACATCGCGGTCGCGGCGGGGCTGGGCGACATCTATACCGCCGCTGCCAGCGCAAAGCTCTGCGCCCCCGGGCTCCTCAGCACCAACCTGGGCTGGTCGGACTTCGTGGGCAAGTTTCTGGATCCAGGCACCGGGCTTGGGGAGCGCTACCTCCCGGTGCTTGGCAGCGCCTTGGGCCTGGCCTCCGGCACGTCCGACGAAAGCATCGCGGAGGCGGTGTCCGGAAGCAGCCTCGATGAGGCCAAGGCCCTGGCCCTGCTGGACACGTTCTACGCCGTGTTGAGGGATTCGGGGCGGGACAGGAACAACGCCTCCAGCCCCTATTATGGCACCTACACTGAAGGGATGGCCGCGATCAGCGCGCTGTTCACGGGCAGTGCGCTCCCGACAAGCGAGGAGCTTTCCTCCGGAAACGCCGTGCAACGGCCTTCGAGCTCGATATCCGGGGACATCTCCATGGCGACAAGGGATATCGAGACGGTCCAGGGAGGCCGGCTCTCGCTTCTGGTTCCGAACGGCGGAGTCACCGTGGGCCGGGCCACCGACCCGCAGAAGGCGGATCAGGGACTCCTCACCGAGTACGGCGGGGACATCTCGATCTTCGCCGCAGACAGCATCGATGTGGGCACGTCGCGCATTTTCACGCTCCGCGGCGGCAACGAGATCCTCTGGTCCACCTGGGGCAACATCGCTGCCGGAAGCGGATCGAAGACCGTCTATGCGGCGCCGCCGACACGGGTGTTGATCGATTCCCAGAGCGCCAACGTGCAGAACGACCTGGCCGGCCTGGCGACCGGCAGCGGCATCGGCGTGCTGGCCACCCTGGAGGGCGTGGACCCAGGCAACGTGGATCTGATTGCTCCGGTTGGCACCGTTGACGCGGGCGACGCGGGCATTCGGGCGTCGGGCAACCTCAACGTCGCAGCGCGGATCGTCCTGAACTCCTCAAATATCCAGGTGGGAGGGGAAAGCGCCGGAACTCCTCTTCCTCCAGCTTCGCCGAATCTTGCGCCAATGACGGCGGCGTCGACCGCCTCGGCAGCGGCGGCAAGCACCGCATCCGATGTGGCAAGGCAGGAGACTGCTTCGACACAAACGCAGATTGTCGACGCTCCCTCAATCATAACTGTGGAGGTGCTCGGATACGGAGGCGATGAGGACCACGGCGATGACGACGCCGATTCACGGCGCGACAAGGAGCATGCGTCACCCTGATCGCGCCCCGGTCTCCACCGCATGGTCTGCAGAAGATGCCACTGCCTGCGCAGTGCCGGGCGATTGGCAAGGTCGCTCCGGGCTCAGCGCCTAACGTTGCCTGGCTTGCGGCTGATCGAGCGTGTCAGCTGGAAGCAACGGCTTCGTTCGTCGGGATGCCTGCGAGATGGTGTCGTTCAGATCGGCCAATTCTTTTGAGAGCCGGTTCCGACGTTGAGCAAGCTCCTTCAGGCTGATCGGGGCAGTCGGCGTTTCTTGATCGACAGTGCTGGATTGCGCCGATCCTGCTGCGGTTGGCGGCAGACCGGCGACCGACCCGAGCGCCGCGATCTTCGCTTCTTTCAGCGCGAGCGTATAGGTGCGGCCGCGCTGTTCGACCGTGATGGCACGGTTGGCGGCGTCGAAGGATCTGACCAGAAGACCGTCGACCGGCTTGTTCAGGAAGATCCAGGTGCTCTGTTTTCTGGCAATGTCGTAGAGGCTGAACTCGTATTGCCCGTCCTCGATCAGCACGCTCCGCAGCTCAAACGGGGAGGTCGGCTGTGCGCTGCTTGCCGAGATGTCGGAGGGCAGAAAGGGAGAATTCTGCAATAAATTCGACTCCGCCCGCGCCGTGGAAGCCAGCAGCAGAGATGCCCCGAGCATGGCTGCCAGGGGCATTCTCCGTGGTTCTGTGTCTTTGTTGTTCAAAGGAAACAGCATAATTGCCCTGGGTGCGGACTTCGCACCTGGGAGTGCTGCCGGGCTTGCGTTCCGACAGCCTCCTGGGCGCAAGCAGATTCCCACAGAAAAATCCCGTCAAGGGGTGCTGCGTCACGATTGTGGAACAATCTGCTGTTTGCGGTCCGGGCCTGGTCGCCGACGGGCTGCTGAGGGCGGCCGGTTGGGCGGAAAGAAAGAGGGGAGAGTCACGGGCGGGTTTCATGATTACATTTTGGTCACGGTCGAGTTAAATCACAGTCAAGCAAGTAGTTTCGCATTGCCGTGACAGGCATGGAGAGCGTGTTACTCGGGCGGACGACCGCGTGGTCGGCCATCATCGCCATGAAAATTCCCTCACTACCGTTTGCAGAGTTTGCCAGCCTCGTGGGGCCGGGATTGTTTCCGGACCTTTGCCGGCTCTACGTCAGGTCTGAGAATCATCACCTGGTGTTGTTCAGCGACACCGGCAGGCGCCATGTTGCGATCCTTCCCGTGGGCCCGAATCATCCCCATCAATCGCTCGAGGCGATCGACCCAAAGATCAAGATCGAGGGACTGAGCCCTTTGTGCAGCCTGCCTACGCCGGGAACCGCAGTGGTGACAGTCGACAATGTTTTCGCTGAGGAATGCCGGCGCCAGCAGGCGCTCCAGCAGGCGCTCGAAAAACGCGAAACAGTGCTCCTTGAGCGCGAGCAATTCGTGGCGGAGTGCGAAGCGAGGATGGGCGAGGTCGGGCAGGCGCTCACCGAACGGGAGGCGTGGATCGATCAGCGGGAACAAACTGTCGCGGAGCGGGAGCGCGCGTTCTTCAAGCGCAGCGGCGAACGCGCTCCGGGCAGCGTAGCCCCGATCGAGATCCTGCGTGCCTGATCATGTCTGCCCCCAGGGGGCGGCCTCACCGTCCCAATTTTCACAATGGAGTCCCATCCAGATCACGAATCCGTTCAGCAACAACCGCCGTCGGTGTTTGCGGTGCGCGGCGTCCGAGATTCCCCGGAGGATCCGGCCGCCGGCGAGCTGCCCCAGGCCGAACAGGTCGCAGATCCACCGCCGGCTTCGCCGCAAGGCCCTTCCGGGGCCAGGTTTCCCAAGGCGATTGTCTGGGCCGCGGTCTGTGCTGCAATTCTCGCGACAGCGTTCGTGTTGTCCCGGAGTCATGGGCGGTCCGTCGACCGGCAGCCCGAGAAAGTCGCCTTGCATCCTGTGGAGGATATCCGTTCGGAGGCGTTGTCGGCGCGTTTGAACGTTGGAAAGTTGCTCGCCCTCGCCACAGAGCTTCATACCGCTGAAATCGCCCGCGAGGGACTGGCCGCCGCCACGATGACGGCTTCGGGAGCCCAGTCCCAGTTCGATGCCGGCAACATCGCCGGCGCCCTCGCGGCCTGGCAGGAGGCTGAAAAGACCGCCGGCCAGGCGGTGCTCAAGACCCTTCGCCAGCGCCATGAGACGCGCCTCGTCTCGGCGCACCTGAACGACATCCCCGGCATCCACTCGCCGGCCTCGTCGCGACTCGCCGAGAAAGTCGCAGCCGCCGAAAAATCCGCCGGCGAAGGCGATTTCATGCAGGCTGCCGCGCTTTACCGGGAGGCCGACGACACTTTGGCCGACATGGCTCGCGACACGGCCGGCCAGCTCGAGCGCCTCGCCGACGGGGCCGCTGAACGCCAGGACACAGCAATGGCGTTGGTATTCTACGGCCAGCTTATCAGGCTCGATCCCGGCAATTCCGCCGCCCGGGCCTTCCTCTACCGCAACCGCTTCAAACCAGGGGAGACAACCCGCAACGCCGCCGGAATGACCTTTGCCTACATTCCGCCAGGGCAATATCGCCAGGGTAGCCCTGAATCCGAGATCGGGCACCACCACGATGAAACCCAGCGCGAAGTCACGCTGAGCCGCGGCTTCTTTCTGGGCGTCACCGAGGTGACCCAGGCGCAGTGGGACGCCGTCATGGGCGCGGGCGACGCTGCGCGGCGTCTGGCGGCCCTGCACGAAACGCGCGCATTTGTCGGAGCCGACCTGCCGATGCACAGCGTTCGCTGGGATGAGGCCGTGGCCTTCTGTCGCGCCCTCTCCGCCCTCGACGGCAAAAAATACCGGCTGCCGACGGAGGCCGAATGGGANNATGCACGGCAACGTCTGGGAGTGGTGCGCCGATTGGAGCTCCCCCTACACTCCGGGCGTCGTCACTGATCCCACTGGCCCGGCCGACAGCCAGATGAACCAGTCCGAGCTCGCCTTGAAGACCGTACGCGGCGGCGGATGGAACGCCTCCGCCTCCCATGCCCGCTCGGCGAACCGCTGGGAGAACTCTCCCGCCGCCGCCACAGATTACATCGGTTTCCGGGTCGCTCTCGAAGTCGACCTGACGGCGCCCTGATCCCGCGGCCCTTCCCAACCCATCCTGCCTCGCTTCATACCATGAATCCCATCCTCCAAAATCTCCGCCAGACACTCTGGTTCGCCGGCGCAGCCCTTGTGCTCGCCCTTGCCGGTTGCATTGCCCTCTCCCCCGAGACAGCCAAACAGCTCTCGTCTGCGTCAAGCGCCGCCGACCGCGATGCCGAGATCTCCCGCATCATGGCCCTTCGCGCGCAGGGAAAGCTCACCGACGAACAGGCCCTGCAGATCATCGGCGCACTTGCGAGTGCACCGGCGAAGACAACAGGCCAATCTTCCGCCGCCCCAGAGGCCGCTCCGATTGCCGCCAGCCTCCCTCCGGCATCCGCTGCACATCCCGCCGCCGCCCAACAACCGGGAACGGCGCCCGTCGCTTCGCCGGCGGTTGCGGCGCCGTCCGCCCGTTTCGCGGCGATCCTCGCGACGCTTCCGGCCTACTCGCCAAAGCAGGTCGTTGAGGGCCGCCTGCGGTCCATCGGTTCGGACACCATGGACCGCGTCATGGCATCGGCCGAGACCGGCTTCCAGCGATTCCATCCCAAGCTTCAGATACATCATGAGGGGAAGGGCTCATCCACGGCGATTCCGGGCCTTGTCGAGGGCATGTGCGATATCGGGCCGATGAGCAGGCCGACCAAGGCCGCCGAGAACACGCGTTTTGCCGAGCGTTACGGCCATCCTCCCGTGCAGCTCCGCGTCGCGCTCGACACCCTGGCCATCTACGTCCATCCGGACAACCCCATCGCGCACCAGGGGCTCACCATGGCCCAGCTCGACGCGGTCTTCTCGTCGACCAGGAAATCGGGGTATTCGTCGGACTTGTTGACGTGGGGACAGCTCGGACTTGGCGGCGACTGGGCGAGCTCTCCGATCGATGTTCATATCCGCAACCAGGCTTCGGGAACACACGCGTTTTTCCGTGAGCACGTTCTTGGGAATGGCGACTACCGGAAGACCGACATCGAGGAATCCGGAAGCGAGATGCTCGTCGACGCTGTCGCCCATGACCGATATGCGATCGGCTTCTCAGGCATCGGCTACAAGACTGCGGGGGTTGCCACGGTGCCGGTCGCGGCGCAAGACGGCGCACCTTTCCTCGATGCCTCTGCGGACAACGCCTACGCGGGCACCTATCCGATCACCCGGGGACTCTTCCTCACCATCAACATCGAACCCGGTTCAGCGCCGGCGCCTCTGTTGGATGAATTCCTGCGGTTCATGTTTTCGCGCGAAGGCCAGCAGATCGTGGCCGACGAGGGCTACTATCCGGTCAACGGGTCCCTGGCCGCAGTTGAGCTGGCCAAGCTGCTTCCGGCCCCAAGCCCGACGCCAGCGCCGGCCGCCCCGAGCCAGCCGGCCGCAAGTCCCGCCTCGACCGCTGGCAAATAGGAGATTTGCAGCTGGAGGGATGGACATCGGCGCGGTGAGCAGAGTCGAACCGCGCCAGCCTTCGCA
>PMKA01000066.1 GCA_003157575.1 Opitutia bacterium | reverse complement strand
TGGTGGGCCGAGCCCGTTTCGATAGCGACCCAGGGCCGCCACGGCCAGCCCGGCCAGGTTCTTTGTCTCGACCCGCTTGTCATCGCCACCGGCGACGGGGCTATCGAACTGACCCGCGTCGACTGGCTGAACGCCCATGGAGCGCCGGCGATCGAGGTCGGCGGGACGTTGTAGGAGCCTGCTCGCAGGCGATTCATCGGAAACGGTCCGCCGATCCTCCTTCGCAAGGCTGCGGAGGACGGGCTGGGCGGCATGCGAATCTGCCGGTTGACGGTGGATTGCTGACTTGGCCCAAGGTGGCACGGGTCCCCCGACCCGTGATCCGGACAACATGGGCAGGAATGCCCGTGCTACGTAGGACTGCCGTCAATCGGGAGCTGCGCCATTTTGCGTCGCGTTGCGCGAATCGGTTTGAACAACCGGTCCAACCTCTGGCAATGAAGTGGCGCAAACCCGTGCGTCGTCTACTTGCTTCCACTTTCACCTTCACTTTCGCTCTCACTCTCGCCGTCACTGTCGTGGCGGCTGTTGCCGAGCCGGTCCGCCAGCGTCTCGAAATTGCCTGGCCGACTCCCAACAAGGGGTGGGAACAGGGCCTGTCGTTCAACGAATTCATCCAGCCGACTGCCGCGGGGGAGCCGGAATCGGGCTGTTTCGGCTGCGTGCGGTCCCATGGCATGCAGTTCCACGAGGGGATCGACATCAAGGCGGTTGCGCGCGACCGGCGGGGGGAGCCGACCGACGAGGTGTTTGCGGCGATGGCGGGAGTGGTGCGGCACGTGAGCGACCGGGCGGGGGACAGCAATTACGGCCGGTACATCGTGCTTGAGCATCCGGAGGCGACGCCGGCGGTGTACACGCTCTACGCCCACCTCGCCAGGGTGCTGCCGGGCATCGCGGACGGGGTGCGTGTCGAGCGCGGCCAGGCGATCGCGATCATGGGGCACACAAAGAGCGGCACGCCGATCCCGCGCGAACGCGCCCACCTCCATTTCGAGATCGGCGTGATGGTGACACGCGAATTTCAGAGCTGGTACGAGCGCAGGGGATACGGAAGTCCGAACGAGCACGGCCTGTGGAACGGCTTCAATCTGATGGGATTCGATCCGCTCGATTTCTACGACCAGTGGCGCGATCACAAGGTGGACAACCTTCAGGACTATTTCGGCCAGATGAAGCCGCAGGTGACGCTGCGCATCGCGACTCACAAGGTGCCCGATTTCGTCCAGCGTTACCCAAGCTTGGTGCGTGCGCCGATGCCGGAAGGCCTCCTCGGCGGCTGGGAGATCCAATTCGACTGGACCGGCATACCGATCTCGTGGCGCCCCCTCTCCACGATGGAGGTCGCGGGCCAGACGGGCGACCTGGTGACGATTTTGAACGTGGACCAGACGTCGGTGGCGCAGCACCGCGCGAAGGTCCTCGTGCGGCGCCGCGGCGCAGGATATATCCCCGTCCGCGATCTTGAGACGGTTCTCCAGCAGCTGTTCGGAATTCGGTAGGAGCACGGCGGGTTTCGTCCTCCCCGTCTCCGCCAGGCTCCGACGCGGCCCGTCAGAATTCAGTGGCTACGCCGTAGCTCTCTGAGCGAAGGCGGGCGTGCTCCTTGGCAAATAGCTGGCGCCATTTGACGCAACGCTCTCCGTCGCGGCGTGGGAACCGGCAACGACCAGCGCTCCATTGTCGCAACACAACCCGGTCGGTGAACGACCCGCAGCCAAGGCCGTTGGGTGAAGCGATTGGGTTGGCCCGGATATTCACGACAAAGGCACCAAGACACAAAGAGAAACCGGAGACACCGCCGACGCATTGGCTGCTTTTCAACCGCGAAGATCGCGAAGGACGCGAAGTCAGCAATCCGCCAGAAGGTGTTGGATGTGCCGGCTGCGCGCCACACAACTCTCAGAGGTCGGCGAATTGCTATACACGAATAATGTCGATTATGCGGACTTCACAAGTCGCGTGGTCAACCCAGTAAGAAAAGAGGTAGTCTTCGAGCAGCAGGTTTTCGACAGTATGTCCGACAGAATCTTTTGTTTGGTAATCTCCGACCAAGAATGGCTGCCGGGCGATCCCGTCGGCGAAATCCAGCACAGCCTTCTGCTTTCTACGAGGAAGCGATACCACAAAGCTCGCGGCCTCAAGGGATAGGTGACTGCTGTAGGTGAACCGGTCAGGCATGACCTAACTGCTTGCGCAGATCGGCAACGCTGACTTTCTTCCCCTCTTCCATTTCCTTCAGACGGCGCGCCGTTTCACGTTTCCAACTGCCTCGCTCTTGTCCAAGGCGGACTAAATAAGCGGACAGCCGGCGGCGATCGCCTTCAGACAATCGTGAGGCGCGCTGCTTCAATTCGAAAAACGCCGTCGCAGTCATCGACAGAGAAGGTAAACCGGGTATGCGAACGGTCAAGTTTGGTTTTTCTGCCGAGACGCTATTCACCACAAAGGCACGAAGACACCAGGAGAAACCGGAGACATCGCCGACGCAACGACTGCTTTTCGACCGCGAAGATCGCAAAGGATGCGAAGCCGGCATCGCACGGGGCCATGGGTCCCCGCCATGACCAGTATTTGGAACTGGGCTTGGAGCCAATCGTGTCTCTCCGGCCGCAGGCGGCCCTGCCGGTGAGTACTACCCGTAAGTTTTACGGCGCAGACTCCTCAGGGTTGTGAGTTCTCCCCAGTCGGCAAATGCCGGAACGGGCCGCGGATCGATTCGCTGGCGCAGGCCCGTTCTTGCCTGATATTGGAGCATCTTCGCTTCCACAAAGCTCCGCCCGCCAAGCACTCCTCCGTCGCTGAAGTAGCGAAGGTGACACAACAAAACCGTTGCCAGCGGCAATTTGCCCCCCTCGGCCACCACCCTTGCCAGCATTTCCCCATTTATCGTGGCCCCCTTCTCCCTGGGCGCCGCGCCGGTGCCAAAGAGCATCTGCCGGTACGCTGCCTGCGCTTCCTCCCAGTTGCTCATCCCAAGCACTTCCATCAGGCCCCGCCGGGCGGCTTCGTTTCCCGCCACAGCCTCTGCATAACCGCAATACCGGTAATCCTTTGGATCTTTCACCAATCCAGCCCTAACTGCGTTCAGATCGATATATCCTGCGACCGCCTCCGAGGCCCGGGCCTTGGGCTCTACCAACACTGAATTGAACCTCTCTGTCCAAAGCGTGCCAACCCGATCGTTACTCCGATTGTACCAGGTCGAGAAGCGCTGCTTGAGCAGCTTCATGTATCCAGAGATATCTCCCGTCTGAGCCAGTTGTTTCTCGCGCCAGCGCAGGCCTTCTGGCCCACCCGCTTCCAGCTGCCGCCGGATAACTTCCAGGCTCGGGCCACGCTTGCGCGCCTTGGGTGGATACAGAACCTGGTAGCGTCGCAATAGTTCTGGATCGGACACCGGCGTTGATTGCGGCACCTTGCAATCCACATGGAAGTGGTTGGAAAGGACTGAGTACGTTAGAATGGCGATTCCGCAGTAATCGGCCACCTGCCAGAGTTCTTTCCGGAATGTCTCCTTCGCCTCTTCGTCAAGAAGAAGCCCCCGGTCCACGATATGGCTCATGCAATGGTAGACGGCTTCTCCGCTCTCAGGGGGTACCTTGATCCGTGGTCTTCGCATGAAAGCCCATTCCGGGACTCCCTGCACTATCGTCAATATGAGATTTTCCTCCTTTTAACAGCAGCCTGTCCCTTGCAGAGATCCGAACACAGCCTGTCCCTAGCCGTTGCGTTGCGAACATCCAGTCATGGCCTGTCCCCAGGCGTTGGGCGATGTCGGCTGCAGCCTGTCCCCAATCGCAGGCGGTAGGAGAGGCCGAATTCCGAGCTACATCGGAGATGCTCCTTGAAGGAGAGCGTCGAGATCGAGAGGTCGGGTGACCATCGCAAGCCCTCCTTCCGCGCCTCGCGGCCATCGGTCGGCCGGTCGGTCCCAATAAAGCTCTGCTCCGTTGCTGTCCGGATCGCGAAGATATATCGCTTCACTGACCCCGTGATCGGCCGCGCCGTCGAGCGAAAGCCCAGCGCGTAGCACGCGTCGGGTAGAGGATGGCGACGTGATACAGTCCGGTCGAACCCGGCTGAGGAGGTTGTCCGCCTGCGCTTTCCCAGGTGTTCAGTCCGATGTGATGGTGATATCCGCCGGCCGACAGAAAGACCGCCTGCGAGCCGTGGCGCTGGGTTACCACAAAGCCGTGCACATCGCGATAGAACGCCAGCGGACTTTCGATGTTGGCCACCTTAAGATGGACGTGGCCGATTCGGACCTGGGAATTTGCCGGCAGCGGAGGGAGGGCGGGCGCTGTGGAGGACATGGTTTGGCGCTTTAGTGGATTTTTTCTGAGGTTGGTCGACTGACTGGGCTACTTCCCTAATTTTGCCGCGAGGGTTGCGACGCGCCGGCCGAGCAACTCGCCGGTCGCCTTGTCCTCGGCGTTCGGAGCCACATCGGGCGAATCGAATCCCGCCTGCGCCATTGCGCCGCTGAAACTGCCGAGCCTGTTGATGCCGTTCGATTGCATGGGCATTTCGGCGAGTCCGACCCATATCATGCCGTGCTGCATCGCCAGCGTAAAAAGGTATTGGAGCGTGCCTTGTTTGTCTCCGCTCGGGCTGTTGGATACGGTGAACCCCGCCGCCAGCTTGTCGCGCCACGCCGCAGTGAACCACCTGTTGCCGGTTGCGTCGGCAAACGCCTTGAACTGCGCCGCTGGCCCGCCCATGTAGGTCGGGCTGCCGAAGATGATCGCGTCGCTCGCGTCGAGTTGCGCAAGGACTGCGTCGTTCTCGTAACGGCCCTTGACAATGTTTTCGCCGCTGAGGGCGATGAGCTGCGTTTTTGTTCCGGCCACGGCGGAAGCGCCCTGGGCGACAGATTCGGCCAGCTTGGTCGTGTGGCCAGAGCCGGAGAAATGGACGATGGATATGGTGCTCATGATTTTATCAGGATTTTTGGTTGGGAAAATTGTCTAGTTGAGATCGAACAAAAGAACCTGCGCCGGTTTGGCGGCGGAGAGCTCAATCGTTGTGCCAGGGCTGGCCACCGCGGCGTCGCCGCCGTGAAGCAGTTGCCCGTTGATCGTCACGTCGCCTTCGGCCACATGGACCCATGCGTGGCGGCCGGCGGCAAGGCTGTGGGAGACGGGCCTGCCCGCATCGAGTTTGGCCAGCCAAAGATCGGCGTCCTGGTGTATTGCGATGGATCCGTCGCGCCCGATCTTGCTGGCGACGAGATGCAGGACGCCTGCGGGCGCCTGGGCAAAGGACTTCTCCGCGTAACGAGGCGAGACGCCGTCCCGGTCAGGCTGAATCCAGATTTGCAACAGGTGGACGGCTTCGTCCTTGGAGGGATTGAACTCGCTGTGGCGAACACCGGTGCCGGCGGCCATGTACTGGACGTCCCCCGCGCGAATCACGCGACCATTGCCCATCGTGTCCTTGTGCTCCAAGGCGCCGCTCAAGACATACGTGATAATCTCCATATCCCGGTGCGGGTGCATTCCAAACCCCTTGCCGGGCATCACGAGATCATCGTTGATGACGCGCAGGCTCCGAAAGCCCATCCATCGTGGATCGTAGTAGTCCGCGAAACTGAATGTGTGATAGGTGTCGAGCCATCCGTGATTGGCATGGCCGCGTTCGTTGGCGTGGCGGATTTTTATCATGCGTCCATTGTGCCACACCGAGGGCGCACTTGGGAAAGACCATGTTTCTTGCCTCAGCATAACCAATAGGTATGCTTACCCTCTCATCATGGAGCTGCGCCATCTTCGCTATTTTGCTGCCGTGGCCGAGACCGAGAACGTCTCCCGCGCCGCGCTTCGCCTGCATCTTTCACAACCGGCGTTGAGCCGGCAGATCCGCGATCTCGAGGATGAACTCGGCTTCCCGCTTTTGACGCGGACTGCGAAGTCCGTGCAGTTGACCGCGGCCGGCCGCACATTTCTCGATGAGGCGCGCGCGGTGCTCTTGCGTGCGGAGCAGGCAATCAAGGTGGCGCGTGCCGTCGCCACCGGCCAGCGCGGCGAACTGCACATCGGCTATGCTCCTTCGCCAACCGTGCGGATTTTGCCGCCGGCCCTGCGCGCATTCCAGGCTGCGCTCCCCGATGTCCGGGTGAAGCTGCACGATTTGTCGACCGAGGAAATCCTGGCCGGACTGCGCGACGGCGCCTTGCAGATCGCGTTTCTCGTGCGCCCGTCGCGCGCCATGCTGCGAGGGCTGCATTTCGAGGAACTGGCGAGGGAGGAACTGCGTCTGGCCGTTCCGCCCAAACACGCGTTTGCCCGCCTGCGCTCCGTGAGTGTTGTCCGGGCTGCATTGGAGCCGTTGGTTGCCTACAGCCGCACCGACTTTCCGGAGTACCATGAGATTCTTGAAGCTGCGTTCGCCACGGCCAAATCGCGGCCGCATATCGTGGAGGAGCACGAAAGCGGCGCCAGCATGATTGCCGCGGTCGAAGCCGGATCCGGCCTCGCACTCGTCGCGCAATCGCTCGCATGTTCCATCGGAACGCGGCTCAAGCTCATTCCGCTCTCGCCCCAACCGGCGCCGCTGATGGTCGGCGCGGCCTGGCCCAAAGCGGGCCTCACTGCGGCGGCTGGACGTTTCTTGGGCTGTGCAAAGGATGTGCTGACCGTGGCCGGATAACGGCTGGCCGTCGCGCGATCTCGCTCCGCCTTCAGTCATTCCGCGGCGCCGCCCAACCCGCCGCAGCGTCCGGAAGATCACGACGCCGTCTTGTCGCGGCTGCTGATCTTTATGCCCCCGGCATCGGTCAACAGATACCGCCGGACGAATTGGCCCGCCGAGGCCGGCTGCCCCGTTCGCAGGCGTCCGGTTAGCCAGCGCAGGCGTGCAAAAGCCAGCCGAACCGCTCCGCCGCCTAAGCGAGCGTCCGCTCGAACGCCTCCGCCGCCCCTTTGTTCGTGAATAGATCCCTCCGGTAATTCCCCCGGTTGATCACGTGACAACGCGCCCCGGAAAATTCCACCCGCAACGGACGGCTCATGGACACGAGTTCCACTCTCCAGGCGCCTTCGTGTCAAGAGTCAAGACATGACGTTATTGGATTTCTTTCTTGCCGACGCGAAGCCAGGACGGGGCGGCTCGTGGAAAGAGACGGTCGGGGAGATTGCTGAATTCCCCGTACGAAAGCGGGTGCCGGTCGACCGGGGATGTGCGTTCCCGATGGTTGGCGGGCTCGCCGGGGACGCCTCAGGCGGAGGCGAGCGCGTTCTGCGTGTTCAGATGGCCGGCGCCGGTGTATTTCTGCGATTGCTCGTCGGCGTGATAGCTTGAACGCACGAGCGGGCCGCTCTCGACGACGCCGAGGCCGATCGAGAGCCCGAATTCCTTCCAACGCTGAAACTCCTCCGGCGTCACCCAGCGTTCCACCGGCAGGTGCTGCGCCGTGGGCTGAAGGTACTGGCCGATGGTGAGGATCGACACGCCGTCGCTCACGATGTCGCGCATCGTCTGCTCGATCTCCCCGGGTTGTTCGCCGAGGCCGAGCATGATCCCGGTCTTGGCGGTGAATCCGCGCGCCTTTGCGTGACGCAGGACTGCGCGGCTGCGGTCGTAGCGGGCCTGCACGCGGACCGGCTTTTGCAGGCGCTCGACGGTCTCGACGTTGTGATTGAAGATGTCCGGCCGCGCATCGAGCACGGTGTCGACATCGGGCAGGTGACCCTTGAAGTCGGGCACGAGGACTTCGATGGCCGTCTGCGGATTGCGGTGCCGCACGGCGCGGATCGTTGCGGCCCAGACGCCTGCGCCGCCGTCGGCAAGCTCGTCGCGGGCGACGCTGGTTATCACGACGTGGCGCAGATTCATGCGGGCGACGGCGTCGGCCACCCGGGCGGGCTCGCCGAGATCAAGCTCCGTGGGCCGCCCGGTCTGGATGGCGCAGAAGTTGCACGAGCGCGTGCAGATGTTCCCGAGGATCATCACCGTCGCGGTGCCGCGCGACCAGCATTCGCCCAGGTTCGGGCATTGGGCGCTCTGGCAGACGGTGTGCAGGTCCTGGCCGTCGACGAGCTGGCGGATGGCGGCGTACCCGGGGCCGTTCGGCAGTCTGGCCCGGAGCCATGCTGGTTTGCGCTGAACTTCCATTGCCCGGGAAAGAAACGAAGGAAGCGCATTTTTGCGAGGAAGATCCCGGGGCAGGCGGGATGGGGGAAATTGCCGTTCCCCGTTTCGTTCGCCGCGGCGTAGGGTCGGACCTCGCGTCCGGGCCTTCCGAAACAGGAGAGCGGAAGCCGGAGACGGGAAAGAGCAATCGTAGTCCGCCGCGGAGGGGGGGAGCGATCCTGCCGATTGAAGATCGCCCGGGATATTTTCATGGAAAATCCGCCGTGAGAGGGCATCTTTGGTCTGCACACCCCTCGCTTTCACCCATGAGCCCCTTGAATCTGCCGCGCTGGTCGCGGGTTCTGATCTGGTCGTTGGTCGTTGCGCTCGGCACGGGTTCCATCGCCCTGCTGGCGCTGGTCCGGCACGAACCGGTGAGCGCATTGTGGATCGTCGTTGCCTCGGTCTGCGTCTTTGCGGTGGCATGGCGTTTCCACAGCGCCTGGCTCATGGCCCGTGTGCTGACGGTGGACGAGATGCGCGCCACGCCGGCGGTTGTACACGAGGACGGCCGGGATTTTGTGCAGACCAACCGGTGGGTGGTGTTCGGGCATCATTTCGCGGCGATCGCGGGGCCGGGCCCTCTCGTGGGACCGGTTCTGGCGACCCAATTCGGCTATCTTCCCGGCATGCTCTGGATACTGGTGGGCGCCACGTTGGGCGGCGCGGTCCACGACTCGATCATCCTGTTCTGCTCGACACGCCGGGGTGGAAAATCCCTGGCGCAGATGGTGCGCGAGGAGGTGGGGCCGTTCGCCGGTTTCCTGGCCCTCGTCAGCATCATTGGGATCATGGTCATCCTGCTGGCCGTGCTTTCGCTCGTGGTGGTCAAGGCGCTGGCGGAGAGTCCCTGGGGGCTGTTTACCATCGCATCGACGATGCCCATCGCGGTGTTGATGGGGCTGGGCATGCGTTACTGGGTGCCGGGCCGGGTGGGATTGGTGAGCGCCTTCGGCGTTCTCGGGTTGTTTCTCGCCGTGGGGGGAGGTTCGTTGCTGCCTGGAACGCCGCTTTTCGGCTGGCTGACGCTCCATGGGACAACGCTCGCGTGGTGGATCATGGGCTACGGTTTTGTGGCCTCGGTGCTGCCGGTGTGGCTGCTGCTCGCGCCCCGCGACTACCTGAGCACCTTCATGAAGATCGGGACGGTCGGGATGCTGGGGGTGGCCATAGTCGTCCTTTCCCCGACGCTGCGGATGCCGGCGGTGACGCGGTTCATCGACGGCACCGGGCCGGTCTTTGCCGGACGGGTGTTCCCGTTCTGCTTCATCACCATCGCCTGCGCCGCGATTTCGGGCTTTCACTCGATTGTCGCCTCCGGCACCACGCCGAAGATGATCGCACGGGAGAGCGACATCCGGTTCATCGGCTACGGAGGGATGATCACGGAGATGATCGTGGGCATGATGGCGTTGATTGCTGCGGCCACGCTTCAGCCGGGCCAGTATTTCGCGATCAACATGAAGGGCGATGTCGCGACGGTGACGCAGCAGGTGACGGCGCTGGGCTTTCCGGTGACGGCGGGCGAAATGCGCGATCTTGCGACATCGGTCGGCGAGATCACGATGGTCGGCCGGACGGGCGGGGCGCCGACCTTTGCCGTGGGGATGGCGCACATGTTTGCCGGCGTGATCGGGAGCAAGGCTGCGCTCGCGCTGTGGTATCACTTTGCCATCATGTTCGAGTCGCTGTTCATCCTGACGACGATCGACGCCGGGACGCGGATCGGGCGCTTTCTGTTCCAGGACATGCTCGGGTATGTGTGGCGTCCGCTGGGCGAGACGCGCTCCCTCGCGGGCAACTGCATAGGAAGCGCGGCGTTTGTCGCGGCGTGGGGCTGGTTTTTGTACCAGGGCGTTGTCGATCCGCTCGGGGGCGTCAACTCGCTCTGGCCCATCTTCGGCGTCGCCAACCAGCTGCTTGCGGTGATCGCGCTCTCGCTGGGGACGACGGTGCTGATCAAGATGGGCCGGCTGCGATATCTCTGGGTGCCGCTGCTTCCCCTCGTGTGGCTTCTGGCGGTGACGATGACGGCGGGCTGGTTGAAGATCTTTTCGACGGAGCCGCGCCTGGGATTTCTCAGCCAGGCAGCCGAGCTGGAGGGGAAGATAGCGGGCGACGGAACCGCCGCGCAGGTGGCCGAGTGGCGCCAGCTGATGTTCAGCAACCGGGTCGACGCGGTCGTCACCGGCGTCTTTCTCGTGCTGGTCGCC
>PMKA01000260.1 GCA_003157575.1 Opitutia bacterium | reverse complement strand
CGTATTGCTTGAAATGTCATCCGCGGAATACGATCCACTGCTAAAGCCGCCTGCTGATGTACGGCTGTATCTCTACCAACGAGGCGCCCTCAACAACGGATGGCAGTCAGCTACACCTTGGGCGAGTTTCCAAGGCACTCTCACAGGTTTGAATTTCTCCGAGACTCATCCCACTAATCCTGGAATAACGGCAAGCTGGAATGACGGGGACTTCCGAATCATTGATGCCCCTCAGGCTCTGCGATTTGTGGACAGCTCTGCAAGAACCAAGGGAACTCGAACACAAGCTGTGATCAATATTGCCGGAGCCGGAGAATCCGAAGAGGCATTCGTGTCTGAGCGCCCCAAAGTGGAGAGCTTCGAGAAAAAGGGTCCGTACCAACTGGAGCCGATCGATGCAGACATGACGCGCTTCTTCACACGCGAGTCGCTGGAGGGGGACCGGCTCGTCTACGAACTATTTAAGCACGGAGACATGCGCTGGATTATTCCGCTCGATGACCTGCGAGCAAAAGACCGGGTGAGCATTGTCGCCACAGCTGAAATTTCACACGTCGGAATCCTGCCTATGGGGGCTTATGACTCAAAGGGCCCCCGTCATCCGTTTATCGTCCGAGCTCGGTTTAGGCTCTGGCGACGTCCCCTATTCGGTACGTGACCGCGCGGGGATCACCTCGTCCTTCGCGGTATTGTCCAACCGTGACAATTGCCGACTGCTGCGCTGCAGATTCAACGGTTCGTCCAATCACAGCATGAGCACTTCTTCGACAATCGCACTCCGGGATGCCGCCGGCGGATTGCATGGCTCACCCGTATGGTCGCAGGCCCAAAAATTGGTGGATGAGCAAAT
Source organism: Opitutia bacterium (assembly GCA_003157575.1). Classification (GTDB taxonomy): domain Bacteria; phylum Verrucomicrobiota; class Verrucomicrobiia; order Opitutales; family Opitutaceae; genus Fen-1467. The sequence continues at coordinate 4,319 of PMKA01000260.1, read as the reverse complement.
CGTCGTTACCGTATCAGGGAAATTGAAGGTCACTTTTACCGTCCATTGGGGTCACGAGCCACTTATGATATACGTCAAACAACTGGCAGCGACCACCAAGAAATTGGAATAGGTCTGGCAGAACGCGACCTCTGGAACAATGCCGAGGTCAACCTGTGAGATTCTGGGGATTTTCTTTAGCCTCGGACAGCCTTTGTCCCAGGGGACCTGCTAAGATAGGGGCTTATGACACCGAAACTGCTCCTCGATTACGAGGCGATCCTCGCTAACTCACCCGCACCGGTCCACCTCGTCATCCAGTTCACCGCCCCGCCAATCTCCGAAAAGAAGTCCGATCCCCTAGCCTTCGCCATTGTCCTCGATAAGAGCGGTTCGATGGAGGGCGCACCAATCGTGAACGCCAAGCGCGCGGCCCAGATGGTCGTGCGACATCTCCGCAAACACGACCTCTTCACTTTGGTTGTATTTGACGACAACGCCCGCGCCGTGGTGCCGCTCCAGCAGGTTGCGAACCGCCAGGCCGTGCTCAAACAGATCGCGGAGATCGAGGCGGATGGCAGTACCAACCTCACCGGCGGCTGGATGCTCGCCCACGATGCCCTGAAGACGGCTCCCACGGGGGCGCTGCGCCGCGCACTCCTTCTTTCCGACGGTGCGCTCAACGTTGGCATCGTCGACCCGGTCCAAGTGCGCGCAATCGTCACGGGCGGCATGGAGCACGACCAGGTACGCACCAGTACCCTTGGCTTCGGAGAAGGCTACAACGAGGACTTGTTGGCCGCGATTGCGCAGGCGACGAACGGGACCTTCCACGACGCCAACTCCGCCGACAAGCTGCCCGGGATTTTCGCAGCGGAACTGGGCAGCCTTCAGCGGATCAGCGTCCAGAACCTGCGGGTGCGGATCAAGCGACTCGATTTCGTCGAGCGCTACGCCTCCCTCGGCAATTATCCCTCTACGATCCTGCCGGACGGCCGTCAGGAATTCGCATTGGGAGACCTCGTCAGTGAGGAAGAAGCCATCGCTATCTTCGCCCTTGAAGTCATGCCGATCCCCCTGCTCGCCCCAGGCCACCCCGCGGCATCTCTCGAAGGCGAAGCATTGGTTGAATTGGAGGTTCTTTTCGACGAGATCTCGGCAGAGGGCGTCCGATCGGTAACCTGGAAGCAGACGGTTCGCGTGCGCGCCGTCCAGGATCCCGCGGATCAGAAGCTCAACGAGGAGGTCTTGCCCTGGGTCAGCGCCCAGGAGGCCGCGAAGATCCTCGAAAACGCCATCGCACTGCGCGACAAGGGCGACGCGGCCGGAGCCAAGAAACTGATCGAAGAGGGCATCGATCGCCTGCGTGCCTACGGCAATCCCGACAAGATTGCCGACGGCCTCAAGCTCCTTGAGACGTTCCGACCGCAGATGACCGTTCAGGCGTCTACCTTTGCCTCCGTGCGGAAGCAGGCAGCCTATTCGTCGTCCAGCTACCGGCGGATGCGCTCCCAGCAGCACTGGACCGCAGGAGAAGCGATGCCTCCACCGTCATTCATCAAGCCGCCGCCCGGGAACCCGCCCGCCCCGACTGATCCTGCTCCGCCTCCGGTCGGCCAGCCGTAATCGTCGCCGACCGCCTTGTAGCTAATCCATCACCCTCCCTCCGGGCCGTCGCGCCCCTCGGCGCCTAGCGAAGGCCCGCATCCGGGTAAAGTGTGGCCTTCGTTTTCCGGGTGGTCCAATCCGGAAGCGATACGCTTCCCGGAGTGAAAGGCGGATTCTCAATCGCTTCCGGAGTGGACGAGTCAGAGGTCACCAAGGACACGCGGGACACCACGTGCAGGGCAAGGTGTCGCCGGAACTCACGGGCGACACCCTGAAGGCTTCCTCAGTCGATCCGAAGGTCGCATCCCGTTTCCGCCTTGAACCGGGCGACAGCGGCCGCAGCGCGGGCATGGTTGGTTTCGATAAGATCCGCGCAGTGCTCACGAAGCGTGTCATAGAAGCTGTCGAACGGGCCCACCATGACCTCGGCACACGCCCGGTCGAACTCCGCCGCGTCGAAGACGTCCACATACTCGGTACCTCCAGTCAACAGGACCTCTGCACCATAGCGGGTCACGTCGACATCGTAGCGGTCTCGAGCACGTTTCACTGCCTCCCCGAGCGTGATGGGCTCCAGATCCGAGACTTGGTATTGCTCGCAGGCAGGATCTTCTTCATGGTGGCTACTATCAGTAGGTTGCGTATTTTTCATGGTGTTTAGATTTCAAGGCGACCGGCGTAGCTGTGAACACGGTCGATCCATAGTGGATGACTTGGTGCCCAGCCCGACGGAGCGCCCCTCCCGGACATTATAGGGGATGGAAAGGGAAGAAGTGCTCGCCAGCATCCAATTCGGCCAACCTTCGGCGACTTTCATAGGAGTCGACTTTTACCCCGACGGCCGGTACCAGCGCCGAGGTGAGCGTACCTCGTGGCGAACATTCGCAACGACATCGATGGGCTCCGATCACTGCGTGTCCTATTTACGGTCGCCGATCCGGAGTTTGTCCTCCGCAACATCGCCGATGGCCACGACAGCCTCAACGGCCGGATGACGGTCCACGACTGGTCCGGTTTTTGACGCCAGAAACGAATCCCACTCTATGCGCCCCGGAAGCCGGTAATTAGGGCAGCGCGGAGCGCGACCAGAACTGCGATCCTCCGAATCACAGGTGCGCCAGGCCCCGTCGCTATTGGTCAGCCTGGCGAATCCAGCTTTGCAGCGCGGATAAACAGGTGACGGGCAGACCGGAAAGAAGCGCACCCATCTTGAAGGCATGAGTGACTTACCATCCAAGAACCCGAAAGCGCCGGATTATCTCACTGCCCCCTGGCCCGCCCACTTTCGGATGCGGACGGACCTCCTCGAGGAACTATGCATTCCCGAGGCTTACGCGCGGACCCTCCCCCGCACGCCCGACGAGCACGCGCGTTGGCTCACGATGTGGGGTTTGTCTGCTGATCGGGTGCCCTTCGACTCGATCAGGCCGGTCATCGGGCGACCGTACGAACCGACGGCGCACTATCTTCTCCAACCCGCGATTTTCCCGGGTCACGACTACATCCAAAATGTCATTACCGACAGGCGTGGGTGGAGCGTGTGTTGTGAGCTAGGGGGACTTTACGATTTTGTCGTCGCTCGTGCCGTGCAGTTCTGTGGATCGCGAGGACACCAAATGGCCAAGGCGCAGTCGCTCTTTTATCCCAAAGTAGAGAGAAACTTGGGACCGGGGCGCAAATGCGGTTGGTGGGCGATCCGCTATGAGTGTGGCACAGGTCTTTGCAGGATAGTGCCGAGCAACAAGGGCGGGGAGGAATACAAGGACCACGCAGCCCAATGAGTCTACCCCATTCACCGCCTGCTCGCTGCAGTTGACGCCATCTTCTGAATATGAACCCAGATCCTGTTCCGCCTTCTCTGTGTCATCACAATCTGCGCAACGGCTCCATAAACCGGATCGCCCGCCCGTTCGGGCACTCCCTCCAGGGTCCGGTCGCAATCGCTATCGAGATTTCGCTGCGGGAGGAGGGATTGGTGAGGATCGACAACACACCTTTCGCGATTTTGGCCAGCACCGCCAGGCAGGAACATGGCAATGCGGCTTTCTCTCTCGCGGCAAGAAGTCCCCTTGGTGGCGGGCGCGTGCCGCCGGGCACGTTCATGTATGCGGCAGTGGTGGCCTGCCATCTGCCGACAGCGCCCATTGCCTGGCGCCACATCATGCGCCACTATCTGCACCACGCCGCAGTTGCCCCGCCTCTAAAATCATTTAACGCGCCGGGTTACATGCCGCAGACAATGCCCTGGCTTTGCGGATTTCCCTCGGCTGAAGCGGGCTGCCTTGCAAAGGAGGAATGGGAAACCCTCCTCACGGTCGTACGCCTTGCCGGCATGATTCTTCTTCAGCGGTGCGAGCGCGCATGCGAGGAGGCGGCGATGGCCGGGACGCTGATAGCCGCGGACCCAAATCGCTACTTCGAACTGCAGCCTGACGAGGGCTGACGCGACCTCCCCAAAACCCGATCCCCATCTTTGGGTAGGAGACAACTCCAGCGGGTTCAATTTCAACGCCTCACAGCAATTCCCTTTCACCCATGATCGAAACCAAGAGTCACCGGGCGGCATGCGATACGCTGCTTGCGATGGGCAACCTTTTCTTCTCGGGGAAACATACATTGCCCAAGATCAGGTTGCGGCTGAACGGGCTCATCGTAGGACCGACCGGCGCAGGCAAGTCCTTTCTTGCCGAATCGGTTGCCCGCCAACTCCGCGCGAAATATTTCCGAGTCAC
>PMKA01000491.1 GCA_003157575.1 Opitutia bacterium | reverse complement strand
CTCGCCTATTCGAGCATTGACCACGCGGGCATCATGGCCGCGGCCATAGGCTTTGGCGGCAAGCTTGGCGCGCTCGGCGCGGCGTTGCACATGCTTTTTCACGGCGTCACCAAGCCGCTGATGTTCTTTTGCGCGGGCAACGTGCAACAGCACTACGGCACGCCGTTCTTTTTGAAGATCCGCGGGGTGATCCGGACGCTGCCATGGACCGGCGGGGTGTTTCTGCTCGCCTCGCTTGCGGTGACGGGCATGCCGCCCTTCAGCCTGTTCCAGAGCGAATTCACCGTGCTGAGCGCCGCGCTGGCGGCCGGCCGCGGATGGTCGGCGTTTCTCTTTCTCGCCGGGGTGGTGACGATCTTCGCCGGCTTCCTCGTGCACATGTCGCGGCTCAACCTCGGCGAGCCCGAGGCAGGGGCGCCACCCCGCGCGGCCGAGTGCCCCTGGAAGCTGACGGCGATCCTGTTCGTCGCGGCGGGCGTCATTCTCCTGGGCTTCTGGCTGCCGGGCCCGCTGTACCAGCTCATCCAGCAATCGGCCCGCATCGTCGGAGGTGAGTCATGAATATCTTGCCGGAGCTTCTTCCCGCCCTGAACGACCTGCAGGAAAGTTTTTCCAGCCGCTTCACGGCCGTGCGCGCGCCGCGGCCCAACGAGGTCTGTTTCGAGGCCCCGATGGAACTCGTCGCCGGTTTCTGCGCGCAGCTCTACCGCAGGTGGAACGCCCGCCTGGTGTGCCTGTTCGCCGACGACGCCCGCGCGGAGACGGGCGTGTTCCACGTGTACTACATTCTCGCGCTCGACGAGGCGCACGGGTTCTTCGAGCTGCGAGTGCCGGTGCCGGCCGACAAGCCCGAATTTCCCTCGCTCACCGACGCGATCCACGCCGTGAACTGGCAGGAGCGGGAGGTGCAGGACCTGTTCGGCCTGAAGCTCCTGGGCCACCCGAATCCGCGGCGGTGCGCGCTGCACGACGACTGGCCGGAAGTGTATCCGCTGCGCAAGGACTTCGGTCTCCGCACGGTGCTGCCCCCGTTCGAGGGCGTGCGGCACAAGTTCCGCGAGGTGGANNCGGCATCATCGAGCCCGGCCATTTTCTCTTCAGCGTGGCGGGCGAGCCGGTGCTCTACCTGCAGCTGCGGATGTTCTATGTGCACAAGGGCGCCGAGAAGCTGTTCGAGGATCTGCCTGTCGGGCATGGCGTGCGGCTGGCCGAGAGCGTGTCCGGGGATTCGAGTTTCGCGCACGCCACCGCCTTTTGTCATGCGGTCGAGCGGGCCGCCGGGGTCGAGGCGCCGCCCCGCGCCCGCGCGCTGCGCACGATCTGCCTCGAGCTGGAGCGGATCTACAACCATCTCGGCGACATGGGCGCGATCTGCAACGATGTGGCGTTCGCCACGGCGAACATGCATGGGATGCGGCTCAAGGAGCGGGCGCTGCGCCTGAACGAGCTGCTCACGGGCAGCCGCCTTCTGCGCGGCATGGCCTGCCTCGGCGGCGTGCGCTACGATTTCGAGGCCGCGCACCTGGATGAGGTGGCGCAGTGGCTGCGCTGGCTGAAGCCCGAGTTCGAGGCGTTCGTGGAGCTCATCCGAGAGTCCTCAGGCACCCGCGACCGTCTGGAGACCACCGGCGTCCTCAAGCCCGAGGTCGCGCGCGATCTCGGAGTCGTCGGGCTGGCCGGGCGGGCCTCGGGCCAGGACCGGGATTTGCGGCGCGATTTTCCGCACGCGTTCTACGACCAGGTGCGCTTCACCGTCCCGGTGTTCACCGAGGGCGATGTGCAGCGGAGGCTGGCGGTGCGCCGCGAGGAGATCTACCAGTCGATGGGCATTCTCGAGCAGGTGATCGGCAAGCTGCCGGAAGGCCCGGTGCGGACCGTCGTCGGCGAGCTGCCTCCCGGCCGGACAGCGCTGGGCTATGTTGAAGGATGGCGCGGGGAGATCTTTTATTGGGTCCGGACCGCGCCTGGCAACCGGCTCGCCCGGTGCAAGATCAAGGATCCCTCGCTGCAAAACTGGCCGGCGCTCACCGAGGCGATCCTCGGCAACATCATTCCCGATTTCCCGGCCGTGAACAAAAGCTTCAACCTGTCCTACTCCGGCACGGACCGCTGACCATGTTCAACGTTCTCCGCCAAAGCCAGAAAGCCGGCGTCGTCACGACGTCGTATCCCGCCACCCCCGCCGAGGTCTCGCCCCGCACGCGCGGCCGGCCGCAAATCGACTGGCCCGCCTGGAAGGACGCGCGCCCCGCGGCGGCGGTGTGCCCGACCGGCGCGATCGCCTGCACGGATGCCGGCGGCCGGAGGACTGCCACGCTCGACCTGGCCAGGTGCATTTTTTGCGGACTTTGCGCCGAGGCCGATCCGGCGATCCGCATGACCCATGTCTGCGAATGCGCCGCCCGCAGCCGCGCCGCGCTCGCCACCAGCGCCATCTACGCGCTCGGCCCCGACGGCACGCACGCGAGCCTGGTTGCGCCGCCCGCCGCCGGAACGGAGCCGCCTGTCTCCCTCGATGCGATTGGCCGCGAGCTAAAGGCGCGCACGGAGAAGCTGCTGGGCCGCTCGCTGAGTATTCGAGAAGTGGATGCGGGCTCGTGCAACGGATGCGAGGTCGAGATCGTCGGACTGACCGGCCCGGTTTACGACGCGGAGCGTTTCGGCGTTCATTTCGTCGCGTCGCCGCGTCATGCGGACATGCTGCTCGTCACCGGGCCGGTGACGCGGAACATGGAGCTGGCGTTGCGCAAGACATACGACGCGATGCCGGGGCCGCGATTGGTCGTAGCCGTGGGCGCGTGCGGGTGCAGCGGCGGGATCTTCGGCGTGAATTACGCGACGCGCGGCGCAGTGGACGCGGTGATCCCGGTCGACGTTTATGTCCCCGGCTGTCCGCCCAATCCCCACGCGCTTCTGCACGGCATCCTGACGGCGGTCGGCCGGTGGCCCTCGAGGGCGGGTTGACCTGGGTTGTAGCCGAAAACGTGAAGGTAGCTGCGAGCGTGAGCGAGCGGCGGGTTTGTCCACTCGCTTACGCTCGCGGCCACAAATTCTGATGAAGCAAACCACGGCCGGGATCAGCCTTCATAAGAGGCTGGCTGGCCGCGCCGCGACGGACGGCCTGAAGCTGCCGGCAATCGGCAAATGTGGCGGCCGGTGGACGCAGCAGTTCAAAACTCTGGACGGAAGCCTCCAAACGGGTCTTAAATATCCACTCATTCCAATTCATCTCCCCCTGCACTCCATCCACGCATGATCGCTCCCGAAACATTCTCCCACCTCGAAGAAATCAAGAAGCGCGCCGGCCATCTGTGGAGGTTTCTTTGACGTCGAGCAAAAGCAGCGCGAGATCGAGGCCATGGAGGGCCAGATGGGCGTCCCGGGTTTCTGGGACAACAGCGAGCGTGCGCAAAAGCACATCGCCAAACTCAATATTCTGAAGAGGGCGATCGCCGGGATCGTTGGCTTCCACCGGAAGCTGGACGACGCGGCGGTGATGGTCGAGCTGATCGAAGGCGCAGCCGGCGCGGAGAAGGACCAGTACGGCCGGGAGCTTGACCAGACGGTCGGGCTGCTCGTCGCCGAGCTGGACCAGCTTGAACTCGCCAGCTTTCTCAGCGGGCAGTTCGACCACAACAACGCGATCCTTTCGATCCAGGCTGGGGCCGGCGGAACCGAATCCTGCGACTGGACGGACATGCTCTTCCGGATGTACAACCGCTGGGCGGAGCGGCGCGGCTTCAGCGTCGAAGTCCAGGATGTCCAGGCGGGCGACCAGGCGGGCATCACCAAGGCCACCCTCGTCATCAAGGGCGAGAACGCCTACGGCTACGTCAAGGCGGAGCGCGGCGTGCACCGGCTTGTACGGATCAGCCCGTTCGATGCCAACAAGCGCCGGCACACGTCGTTTGCCGCCGTCGACGTCGTCGCCGAAATCACCGAGGACATCAACATCGAGATCCCCGAGACCGACATCCGGGTGGACGTTTACCGGTCGTCGGGCAAGGGCGGGCAGGGGGTGAACACGACCGATTCCGCCGTGCGCATCACGCATCTGCCGACGGGCATGGTGGTGGTCTGCCAGAACGAGCGCTCGCAGNNTACGGCGAAAAGGGCGAGATCGGCTGGGGCAGCCAGATCCGGAGCTACGTCCTCCAGCCCTACCAGATGGTCAAGGACTTGCGAACCGGACTCAGCACGAGCGACACCCAGGGCGTGCTGGATGGCGACCTGGACCGGTTCATCTACGCCTGGCTCCGCGCGGGCCAGCCGCGGCAGCGCAACAAAGACATCCAGATGGAGGAATAGATGAGCACCCGGGACGCAATTCCTGCCTTCCGCTGGTGACGTTTGCCCTCCGACTTCTGCCCTTTGTCCTCCGACTTCTGACTTCTGAATTCTGACTTCTGACTTCTAAATTCTGTCTTCCGCCCTCCGTCCTTTCTCTCCGCCATGCTCACCCACGACAACCTTCAGGCGGCCCTGGACGTCCAGCCGCTGTTCGAGGCGAAGACCTGGCAGCTCTCGCCGGAGGCGTGGCCGCTGACAGGCGCGCAGATCGAGGAGTTGGAACAGATCGGCGGGGCGTGCCTGGAGTTCCACCAGGCGCTCGAGACGCTTTACCTGCGCTCGGCCGCGGGAAGAAATCTGCTGCGGAACAAGCCCCTGCTGGCGCCGTGGGTTGCGGAATATCTCGACCGCGGCAAGCCCGCCGCGCTGGTGCAGCACGCACGCGACCCGCGGCTGAGAGGCGTCTTCCCGTCGGTGTTGCGGCCGGACCTCCTGCTCACGGAGGACGGGTTTGCCCTGACGGAGCTGGACTCGGTGCCGGGAGGGATCGGTCTCACGGCGTTTCTCAACCGGCTATACGAGGAGAACGACGGCGCGATCGTGGGGCGTGGCGACCTCATGGCGGAGGAATTCTACCAGTCGCTCGCNNGAGGCCGCGACCTACCGCCCGGAGATGCGCTGGCTGGCCGGCGTTCTGCAAAAGAAGGGGAGGCGGGTGAACTGCCTCAGGCCCGAGGATGTGTTTCCGCTCGGCGAATCCCTGTGCTTCGATGTCGACGGGACGCCGGAGAAGATCGACATCATCTACCGGTTCTTCGAGCTGTTCGACCTCGGGAACATCCCGGCGGCGGCGTATATCTTCGAGGCCTGGGACAAAGGCGAGGTGGTTATTGCGCCGCCCATGCGCCATTTCCAGGAGGAGAAGCTGGCGCTTGCCCTCTTCCACCATCACCGGCTTCAGGATTTCTGGGCGGAGAACCTATCCGGGCGCTCCCTCAAACTGCTGCGGCAGCTGATCCCGATGTCGTGGATCATGGATCCGGCCCCGCTTCCTCCCGGCGCCGTGCTGGACGGTCCGAAGGTCGGCGGCCGGAGGCTTGTCGACTGGAGCGATCTCGGCCACGCGTCGCAAAAGGAACGGGAGTTGATCGTCAAGATCAGCGGTTACCATGAGACGGCCTGGGGCGCCCGGAGCGTTATGCTCGGCAGCGATTGCTCGCGCGAGGACTGGCAGGCCGGGATCGAACGCGCGCTGAGCCTTGCGCCGACCAACCTGCACGTGCTCCAGGAATACCGGAAGCCGCTGCGGGTTCAGCATCCCGTCTATCGCCGCGTCGCGGAGGACGGCGGCGCCCCGACGGCTGTCGTCGAGGCGGGCCGGCTTCGCCTCTGTCCGTATTTCTTCAATCATGACGGTGCGGCGAAGCTCGGGGGCGCGCTCGCCACCTTCTGTCCGCCCGACAAGAAGATCATCCACGGAATGCAGGACGCCGCGCTGCTCCCGTGCCGG
>PMKA01000174.1 GCA_003157575.1 Opitutia bacterium | reverse complement strand
TTGGACGTGTTGCGCAACGAGGTCTGCACGTATGCCGCCGACCGCTCCGGGAAGTACGAGGAGGTGCCGGCAGGCGGGGAATGGAAGGAGCGCGTGGAGGCCCGACACAAGGAGTTGATCGAGCATATCGCGGAGACGGATGACTCCCTCCTGGAGAAGTTTTTCAGCGACGGCAGCCTCTCGGAGGACGTCATGCGGACCGGCATCCATCCAGCGGTCCAGAATCAGGTGTTCATCCCGTTGTTTTGCACGTCCGGGGAGACGAACGTCGGCGTTGCGCGGCTGCTCGATTTCATCGGACGCTTCGGCTCGTCCCCGGTTGACAGGGCAACGGCCGACGCGACTGACGCGGGCGGACAGCCCTGCAAGGTCAGCCTGACCGGCAAGGACCNNGGTGGCGTTCGCGTTCAAGACCCTCACCGACCCGCTGAGCGGCGATCTTTCGATTTTCCGGGTGTATTCGGGCGATGTTCACACCGGCATGGATTTGTACAACAGCGACCGCCGCGTGAGTGAACGCATCGGCCAGCTTTACCGTCTCAACGGCAAGGCCCGGACGCCGGTCGAAGTCCTCACCGCCGGAGACATCGGCGCCGCTGTGAAGCTCCGTGACACGCATACCGGCAACACGCTGTGCGATCCCAAGCGCAACGTCATTCTGCCCAAGGTCAACTATCCGAAGCCGTATACGCAGGCGGCGCTGAAGCTAAATTCGCGCGGCGATGAGGACAAGCTTGCGGCGGGGCTTGCCGCGTTGCACGAGGAGGATCCCGCGTTCGAGTCCAAGGTCGACGGCGAACTCCACCAGACGATCATTTCTGCGCAGGGCGAGCTCCACATGGAGGTGCTGTTCGAGCGTTTGAAGCGCCGCTACAAGATCGACATCGAGATGATCCCGCCGCGAATCCGTTTCCGCGAGACCATCCGCACCAAGGCCGAGTCGAAATACCGGCACAAGAAACAGACGGGCGGCGCGGGCCAGTTCGCGGAGGTTTGGATGCGCATCGAGCCGGCGCCCCGGGATAGCGGCGTGGATTTTACCGAGTCGCTCAGCGGACAGAACGTGGACCGGGTGTTTGTGCCGTCGGTGGAGAAGNNGACATCGCCTTCCAGATCGCCGGCTATTTCGCGTTCAAGGAAGCGTTCCTCAACGCCCGGCCGTGCCTGCTCGAGCCGATTCATGAACTCGAGATCCGGGTTCCCGACGACTGCCTTGGAAAAATCGTCGGCGACCTTTCCGGGCGCCGCGGCAAGATTCTCGGAATGGACAACGCGGGCCGCCTGCAGGTCGTGAAAGCCCTGGTGCCGGCGGCGGAGCTGCATCACTACGGAACGGTTGTGCGTTCCCTCACCGGTGGCCGCGGTCTGCACGCCGAGAAATTTAGCCACTACGAGGAGATGCCCGTCGAGTTCGAAAAGAAGGTGGTCGAGGAGGCGAAAGCGGCGAAAGCCGCCGCAGCCGCCGAGCACGGGCACTGATCCCGGATCAAGTTCAATCCAGTGACTTTGGCCCCTGCAATCGGGGGCCGACGATGGCCGTATCGGGCCACGCAACGCGTCAGGAATTCCAGGGAATCACGGTAGCGCGGCGGATTTTGTGTTCACGCCATCAGGAGGCAGTCGGGATGCAAATCCGGCGAACTCCTAGAATCCGTTCGGTTTGACCGACGACAGATCATCAAAATCGACAGGAACGCGGTAGACGCCGACCGCTGTCTCGATGAATTCGAGGATTAAGAATTGTGTTCCTGACGGCAGACTCCGCAACGACTCCTCCATCGAACAGTGATTCATATGTATGCGATATAATGAGTTAAAGTGCTCGCAGAAGCCACAGCGGAGCATGCCGTTGCTGAAAGAATCGCCCAAGAGCACGGTTGTAGGAAGGTAGTCCTCCGACGGTTGGTTTCTCCGATAGATGCTCTCAAAAGGTTCTTTTGCGAATTCGTAGGCGCCGCCTTCATCCGCCCAGGTCTTCTTGACAAACAAGCCGAGCTCGGGGTCGGGCCTCAGGAGGGGCATGAAGGCGGCCTGCCCGCCCCAACCGACCCTGGTTTCGATTTCCAGCTTGAACTTCCACCCCGCGGACGGTCGTCCCGCAATCTGCGAGAGGCGGTCGACAATCGAGCGGGCGACTTCGAACGCAGCCGGATCGTTCCAGTGAAAATCGGTTTTGAAGAACACAGGCCGTTTGGCCATGATCCGTCTCAAGATAGGAGTGGAATCAACATAGACTGCTCCGACATCCTCCTTCAGGCGGCGGCGGATTTCAAAATAGGTCGGATGCAGCGGCCTGCGGGGTGCTGAAGATGGAAGTTTGTCGCCGTAAAACTCATCCTTAAGCTGGACGTCCATGATGACGAGGGTGATGCCCCTGGCCTTCAACCACGAGTTTAGCATCCTGTAGCGGCCGATCAGGGCATCTATCTGCGCGGGCGAATATGCGTCGATCTCAGGCTTCGAATCATCAAGGACGTTTCGATAAAAGAGCCAACCGTCCTTCCCCATGTAGATTCTGTCGGAAAAACCGAACAGGGAATAGTCGATCTGGGTCTTCAGGCGTATCAAGAAATTACGGCCGGGATAGCGGTCGTTGAACCAGTCCTGCCAGCCCAGAAGATAGGTCCTTAAATCGCGGCGCCTGCCCCATTCCGGCTCCGGCGACGGCAGCCTTTTCTCATCCAGGGGATCGTCCGGGAGCACATGGCTGGCCAGCTGGATCAGCGGGATCAGGCCGATCAGGGAAAACAGCACGATGTATATCTTCGCCTTGATCATCTTAGAACTGAAAATAGATGAAAGGATTGAACGACTGCGGGGCCTGACCGACGATGGCAAGCAAGGTGACGATCACCGCAGCGGCAGGCCGTATGGCCGGCCAGATACCGCTTTGTTCTTCGGTTGCAGGGCGACGTTCGGGCCAGAGAGCGACAAGGGTCCCGATTACGAGGTAAGTCACATTATTGGCGGTCAGATAGTGCATCGGACCGAACAGGCCCGGTTGTGCGGCGGCCACCCCGCCAAGATGTTTCAAATACTCCAGGGCCGTCCCAGGCGAATGGGCGCGGAAGAAAACCCATCCGATCATGACCAGAACCATGGTCAACACACGGCCTGGGAGGCCCCTTGGCTGGATTCCGAAGGCCGTTTTTAGAGTGCGCTCGATCAGAAGCAGCAGACCGTGGAAGAAACCCCAGATCACAAAGGTGCAGGAGGCTCCGTGCCAGAGCCCGCAGAGAAAGAACACGATCAGCAGGTTTGCGCCGGTGCGCATCGCGCCCTTTCGGTTCCCTCCGAGCGGAAAGTAGACATAATCGCGGAACCAGCCGGACAATGTCATGTGCCAGCGGCGCCAGAACTCAGTTATGCTGGCCGACCGGTAGGGCTGGTTGAAATTCTCAGGGAGCGAGAGGCCGAACACCCGGCCCAGGCCGATGGCCATGTCCGAGTACCCGGAAAAATCGAAGAAGATCTGCAGCGTGTAACAGACGATGCCCACCCATGCCGTCGAAGGATCGAGGCTTGCAGACGGCGAGCCAAACACGGAGTCGGCGACGCGTCCGAGGTTGTCAGCGAGGAGTATCTTCTTGGACAGGCCGAATCCAAAGCGGACGAGTCCTTCCTGCACAAGGATGGTGGAATGCCGGCGGGATTTGAGTTCGCCCGACAGATTGTGATACCGGACGATCGGCCCGGCCACCAGTTGCGGAAAAAACGACTTGAACAGCGCGAATTCAGAAAGCGAAGCGCATGGCGGGGTTTCCTTCCGGTAGACGTCGATCACGTAGGCGAGGCCTTGGAAGGTGAAAAATGAAATGCCGGCGGGAAGGAACCAGGCGGGCACCGGGATTGCATTTGTGAAACCCAGGTGGCCGAGCACACTGTTGGCGCTGAGCGCGGCAAATCCCGAGTATTTGAAAACGAAAAGGGGGATCATGTTGGCCGCGACTGCCGTCAATACCACCAATCTGCGCCGTTTGTCTTCGCAGCGTTCCATCTGGCGGCCCAGCGCGTAGTTGGCTCCGATCGAGAAGAAAAGCAGGAGAACGTAGCCGCCGGCGCTCACAGTGTAGAACAGGAGGCTGGCCACGAGCAGAACCGCATTCCGCCAGCGATCGCCCGAGGCGAAATACGCCAGGAAGACCACGGGCAGAAACACGAATAGAAAGAGAGGCGACGAGAAGACCACCGGAAGGAAGCAGCGCTTTAGTGGCCAGGCACCGACAGGCGCGGCGCCGTGCCGATCCATGGGGACGGGGGTTTGGGAGAGGCTCCTGTCGTCACGCTGTTGTCAGTCGTTTGTCGCATGGAGCAGTTGGGAATGGGGAGGGACTGTGTTGGTCGGGCCGCCGATTGAACGGAATTCCGGCGGTCCGTCGAAAATGGAGTGGGGCTTCGGTCTGACCCGGCGCAAGGTCATCCCGCCCGCAGATTGAGCTCTCGCAGCTCGTCGCAGGCGGGAAGTTTCCGTATCCTCTCTAGGATCAGTTCGCGGTGCAGGAAGAGCTCGTTGCGGACGACGCTGTGCGAAACGAGGATCATGAGGGATCGGCCGCGATCGATGCGCACGGGGTGGGAATAGGAGGCGTTTGCGGCGCCGACGATCTCCGGCCAGTGGTCGCGGATTGTCTGCTCCGTCGAATTCCGGCCGATCTGGTACTTCACGAGCAGCGTCTCGATCAACGGCGCAATCGGAGTTGTCGCACGTCGCTTCATCTTCGGCGGTTCCGTGAACGGGATGCCGCGAAAGTCGCCGATCAGCTGTTCGGCCGCCTTGCTGAACGGATGAGGTTCCTCAGGCATGCCGGAAAGATGCGTTCACGGATGCGCACGGGAATGCGCGGCGGCGCGCAGGAACGTGATTGTGATCCCGGGGGCGATCTGCGGGCTGGCGGTGCGCGCCGGACCTGCGGGCGACGTTGACAGCGGGCTGGGGGATGTGGACGGCTGGCGACAAGAGGGCTCCATTGATGATCACAAATCCCGGACAAGAGAATAAAAAACCGCCCGTCATGGGCGGGGCGTATCCGCTCGTTCACTGCAAGGCGGGACGGGAAGCCTGCGCTTGTCTTGCGGCGCGGACTGCCTCTCAATCGAATGGCCAATGAACCCGTCGATTCCACCTCCAGAACGTTGCGACCGCTGCCATCGGGCTGCGGAGGCGCGGTCGTCATGAGCCGCGCGTATCTGACAAGGTTCGCGTGGATCTCCATCGCTGCCGCCATCGTGACCATGGGGCTGAAGGCGGCCGCCTATCTGATGACCGGGTCAGTGGGGTTGCTTTCGGAAGCAGTCGAGTCGCTTGTGAACCTGGCTGGCGGCATCATGGCTCTTTCCATGTTGACCGTGGCGGCGCGGCCGGCGGACGAGGATCATGCGTACGGTCACGGCAAGGCGGAGTATTTCTCCAGCGGTGTTGAGGGCACGCTCATCATGATCGCGGCTGTCATCATCGGCTGGGCCTCGGTCGGGCGGTTGATCACGCCGAGGCCGCTCGAGAAGATCGGCGCCGGCCTGGTGGTCGCAACGGTGGCGGCGTTGGTGAACCTGGGCGTGGCGGTGCTGCTGATACGGAAGTCGCGCGAACACGATTCGATCACGCTTGAGGCGAACGCGCATCATTTGTTTACGGATGTGTGGACGTCGGCTGGCGTGGTGGTGGGGGTGGGAGCGGTTGGCATCACCCACTGGGGCTGGCTCGACCCGGCAGTGGCTCTGGTCGTTGCGGCGAATATCATCTGGACGGGGGTGAAGATTGTGCAGCGCTCGGTGTCCGGGCTCATGGACAAGGCGATTTCAGTCGAGGATGTCGCCGTCGTCCGGGATTTGCTGGATGTCTACCGGAAGGACGGGATTCAGTTTCACGCGCTGATCACACGCCAGGCCGGGGCGCAGAAGTTCGTGTCCATGCACGTGCTCGTTCCAGGCGACTGGACGGTCACCCGCGGCCATGAGTTGCTCGAACAGATTGAGGCGGACATCCGCCGTGCCATCCCGAGGACCATCGTTTTCACCCACCTGGAGTCGCTGGATGATCCGAAATCGTGGGAGGATGAGAAGCTCGAACGGCCCGATCCGTTCCCCGGTCCGGGGAAATGACCGGTGCGTACCCCGCGGAAAATCGAGCGCTTGTTCCAGCCTCGTGGCGGAAGATGCCAGGGATTGCCTGTCGTCCCTTGCCTTGACCGGCGAGGGCGCCGCCCGTAATCCCCTGGCGAGATTCTCCGACGTGAACCGTGCCTTGATCACAATCGTCCATCTCGATGCCGATGCCTTCTTCGTCTCGGTCGAGCAGGCGCTGGATCCGTCGCTGCGCGGCAAGAAGGTGGCGGTGGGCGGCAGGGAGCGCGGGATAATCTCGTCGGCCAGCTACGAGGCCCGCGCCTGCGGGGTCTTTACGCCGATGCCGACCGCGCGGGCGCTCAAGGTCTGCCCGGATCTCATCTTGGTGAGCCACACCGCAGGACGTTACGGGGAATATTCGAGGAAGCTGTTCGACCTTTGCGAGGGAATGACTCCGATGGTGGAACGGCGCTCGATAGACGAGGGGTTTCTCGATGTCGGACCCTGCGGATTCAGGACGGACCAGGAGGTCGAGGCCGCGGTGCGCGCGCTCCAGGAACGGATTGGGCGGGAACTGGGGATAACCGTGTCGTTCGGGCTGGCGGCGAACAAGCTTGTGGCGGGCATCGCCAGCAAGCTCAGGAAGCCGCGTGGGTTTGTTGTGGTTCCTGCCGGCGGCGAGGCGGCGTTTCTCGCCCCGCTGGAAATCGGCCGTCTGCCCGGAATCGGAGTCAAGACGGAAGCCGCATTGAAGGCGAAAGGGATCGTCCGGATCTGCGATCTGCTTTCGCGGACGGAGAGCGAACTTCACTCACTGTTTGGAGACGGCTGGCGGGAGGTGATGGCGGCGGCGCACGGCGAGGATGAATCCCAGGTCGAGACGGTCGAGGAAGACGCAAAGTCGTATTCGCAGCAGGAGACGTTCCGCGAGGACATTGGCGATCCGGCGGAGATCGAATGCATCGCCAAGCGGATGATCGACGAGCTGATGCCCAAGATCCGTGCCGATGGGAAGCGCGTCAGGACCCTGACCATCAAGGTACGGTATCCAGGGATGGAAAACGAAACCGCTGGGAGGAGCCTTGGCGTTGCCAGCGATCTGGAGGCTCCGTTCTATCCGCTCGTGGGAGCGCTGCTGCGGCAGGCATGGACGCGGCGGCGGCCGTTGCGGCTCGTCAGCGTGCGTTTTTCGGGAGTTGAAGACGGACCTGCGCAGCTGGAGATGTTTGCCGAGGCCGAAGAGAAACGTCGCCGGCTTGCGAGCGTGCTCGACCGTCTGAACGAGCGCAACCCAACCGCCGTTGTGAAGCACGGCCACCAGCTCGGCCGCGAGCCGAAGTGACGGGGTGGCGGACTGCGCGGTCATCTTGTGTCGAAAGAGCGGAGGACAAAGTCCGGCACGCTGCTTGACGGCTTGCGAAAACCGACGGCGTCATTACACACCTAGGAGATGCCGATTTACGAGTATTACTGCCCCGACAACCACAGGATTTATTCGTTTTTCGCGAAGACGCTTGCGCAAGGGCAGACGATTCCGAAATGCCCGGGCAATCCGGCGTTTCGGATGAAGAAGATCGTTTCGTCGTTTGCCGTGACGGGCCGCACGAGGAAGACGGAAAAGGGAGGGAAGGGCGCGGAGGGAGCGGCACAGCCGGCGGGCGGGGACCCGGCTGAAGACGCCCGGATGGAGGCGGCGATGTCGGCGATGGAGGGCGAATTCTCGAACATCGATGAGAACGATCCGAAAGCGATGGGCCGGATGATGCGGCGCATGTCGGAGCTGACCGGCGAAAAGCTCGATGGCGAGATGGAGGAGGTCGTTAGGAAGCTCGAGGAAGGCGCCGATCCCGACAAACTCGAGTCGGAGATGGGCGGGCTTGGCGGGGAAGAGGGGGGAGACCCTGACGATCCGTATGGGCAGGGGCCCGGCGCCGATGCGAAGCCGCCGGCCGATCCGAAGGAACCGAGGCACCGGTTCCGTCTCCGCCGCGGCCCGCCGACCCGCGATCCGCAGCTGTACGACTATTAGGCGACGCCGGCGATCGCCGAAAGTCAGCCTGGATTCCGCGGTCGAGACTTCCACTCCTCGTAGCTGCGAGCGTGAGCCCATCGACCTCGGGGCCTTGAGACATCTGTTGAAACGGCGAGTGGATTTCGAACGGGGCGCTCCAGACAGGGGCTCCCGGATCACAAACCTCCGCACAATTTGACTGGATGCGAAGAGGTCGCCTCCCGGCCTTGGCAGGTTCGAACGAATTCAGCAAGGTCATGTGTAACGCGGCCGAGGACGGAATCCCAATCGTCGGGCGAGGGCTGGCGATATAACCGTGCGCTCGGGTACAAGGGACTGTCGCAACGCCCAAGCTGCCAACGCCAGTCCGGGGCAAACGAGAGAAGCAGCCACAGCGGCACTCCAAGGGCGCCGGCCAGATGCGCGACGGACGTGTCGACGCTCACAACGAGGTCGAGCTGGCTCACGAACGCTGCTGTCGCGGCAAAATCCGGAAGCTCATCCGACAGGTCGTGGAGTTCCGGCAGGCGCCTGAGCGCTTCCCGATCTGCAGCCGGACATCGTTTCTGAAGGCTGAAAAACGAAGCCCCCTCTTTGGGCAGGACCGCTGCCAGGCGTTTCAAGGACAGCGAGCGCATCCTGTCATTTTCATGCCTGGGATTGCCCGCCCAGACGACGCCGATCTTCGGGCCTGCAAAGCCGGAGAGCCGCGCGCGCGCCTGCGCGAGGCGGTCCGGGGGCACGCTCAAGTACGGCGCTGCGACAGGCAGGGCGTGCGCGTTCTGGCTCAGTATCCAGGGAAGGCTCAACAAGGGGCAGTATTCGTCAAAGTCAGGGCGTTTGTCGTGTTTGTCGTAAACGGCTTCCAGCCAGGGTTGCGACGTCAGGAGCGGCTTGAGCGCAGGCTGGACCAGGACGCTCACCCGGAAGCCCATCGCGACCACGGGCGGAACATAGCGGATAAAATGAAACACATCTCCAAAGCCCTGCTCTGTCAGGAACAGGATCGATTTTCCGGGAGGAACGGAGGGGATTCCCCGCCAGCGCCTCCGATTCAGCTCGTGCCAGAGCGGCTGGCGGTCGATGCGTGCTTCAAAATACTCCCATCCGCGCCTGAAGTCTCCAGCCGTCAAATACGCCAGGCCGAGGCAGTATCGGATCCATGGATCTTCAGGCCGGAGCGAAAGTGCGCGTTCGTAGCCATCGATTGCCTTGGGCAGCCTGTTCCCGGCGAGATCGACGTTGGCGAGATGGGTGATGATCGTGGGGTTATCGGGCGATCCGGCCAGAGCCGCCTCGTACGCGGCGGTCGCTTCGGTCAGCCGGTTTAGTGCGTAGAGCGAACCGCCCAGCCGGATGAGAGCCTCCACGGTCTTGCAGAGCATTTCGTGTTGTGCGTGATGCACCGCATACTCTGCCGCCCGGCTGATCGCCTCTGCGGCGCCCGGGAAGTTTCCCGCCTGAATCTGGGCTGAGGCAAGGGCGAGAAGTGTTTCTGGCGATATGTCTTCGGGAAGCGGCATAAGGTGATCGGACAGGTTCAAAACGGGAACAGCTTGTTGGGAGCCATCGGCGCCTTTCAAACGGGCTAAAGCCGGGAGGCTGTCGGAGATATCGCAGGATCGCGATGCCCTAGGGAGGGATTCTCGTGGATTTTTCCAGACAACGCAATCGCCGGTTTCCGCCTCCGGCGATGCACCGCCGCCGATTCCGGACTTGGTTCTTGGGATGGTTCCTGTTGTTGATGGAGGATGGACCCGGAGATCGAACGACGCATCCAAGCAGCAAGGCGCACGGTCAACGCGCAGACAGGACTGTTGCACCGCGAGTTTCACCGCGCCCCGAGCTCGTGGAAATCGGACGGCTCGCGGGTGACCGCGGCGGACATCGCGATCTCCGAGGCGATCCTGCGGGACCTTGCGGCCGAGTTTCCCGGGGATCAGGGATTCAGCGAGGAATCGCGGCCGGCGGGTTCGGCGGCTGCCGTCACCTCGCGTTTCTGCTGGGTGCTTGATCCGATCGACGGCACCAACAATTACGCCATCGGGATACCGTTCTGCGCGATCTCGCTCGCGCTTCTGGAACATGGCGAGCCGGTCTATGGCGTGGTCTATGACATGGCGCGACGTTCGCTCATTGAAGGAGGGCCCGGATTGGGCGCCTTCGATGGAGGGCAGCCCGCGGGCGTCCGGAAGGAGCCGCCGCAGGCAGGCAGCACGATCGGCTTCCACAGCCCCTACCAGAAGGAAATTGTGTCGCAGCTGGCGCCGATCATCGAGGAGTTCAAGATCCGCGGGCTGGGCAGCAGCACGCTNNTCCTGAAGAACACCCCGTATCCGTTGAAGCGCTTCGATCTCGACGCGCCGCGCATCCATTATCTTGCGGGCAACCCGCAGGTCTGCGCGCGGGTTGTGGAATTGCTGGAACGCCGCGGGAGCTGATCCGTTTGATGGAGACACACCGCCGGCGTCACGGAGGCGTCCTCGCCGGATATTACACCTGGTAGAGCTGCAACGGAACGGGATCGAGTATCTTGGACTGCGGCAGCTTCCCGGCCAGGGTTTTTCCCATCCAGGCGCGCGCCGGAGGGTCGCCGTGGGTGAGGACAATGGCCCGCGGATTGCACTGCACGGCAAAATCGACCAGTTCTTCGCGGTCGGCATGGCCGCTCAGTTCAAAGCGTTCCACGTGCGCCTTGAGCTTG
>PMKA01000316.1 GCA_003157575.1 Opitutia bacterium | reverse complement strand
CAACGAGTCTCAACCGGCTGCACAACACGGTCAATGAAGCGGGCCGGTATTACTCCCCGGAAATGGAGAGCTTCGCAGGGATTTCACTGACGCAGTCTCTTCTCAAGAACTTCTGGTTTGGCGCTCCCGATGCACAGCTGAAGATTGCCCGCCTTGGCGTGCAAATCGCCGATCGGAGGCGCGAAGTCGAGGTGGTCAACAAGATGATCGAATTCGTCAACGCCTACTACGACATGGTCTACGGCCTGGAGAACGTTAAGGTGAAGACGGAGGCGGTGGACGTGGCCGCACGGCTTCGAACCGAGAATGAAAAGAGGGTCTCGGTTGGAAAGATGATCGCGCTCGATGTGACGGAAGCCGATGTGAAGGTTTCCGAAGCCCGGGAGGAGTTGATCCTCGCCGAGGACTTCTTGCGAGAGCGTCGTCTCAAGCTGCTCAAGCTTCTGGTGGAGCGATTCGAACCCGGGACCATTCCTCCCTTCACTGTTTCGGCTCCGTTGGATGTGAAAATGCCTGCTCAGAGTCCGGACGAACTTGTAGCCGAAGCGCTGGCTCACCGGCCTGACTACCTGATGGCACTTGAGCAGGCGAAAAAAGACAAAACCGGATATAACGTGGCGAGGAGCGCCCGTTTGCCGCAGCTCGATTTGAAGTTCTCCTATGGCCTGGGCGGCCTTGATGACTCTCCATATCAGACCTATGCTCAAATCGTCAGCGACCATCAGGCCCAATGGAGCGCTGGCGCGGTGTTCACCATGCCGATCGGAAATGTGAAAGCCAGGGCTGAAGCGCGGATCGCCAAACGGAAGATCGCCGAGGACGAGCTCAACACCGCGGAGTTGCACACGGGAATCAGCCTGGATGTGAGCAATGCCCTGGAGCGGCTATCGATGCTGCAGCGCCGTCTGGAAACCGCGACCACCTCGCGGACACTTGCAACGCAGGGACTCGACGTGGAGCAGAACCGGCTCGAGGCGGGGCAAACCACGAGTTTCAGCGTGCTCGATTTCCAGCGCAAGGTGTCTGAAGCCCGGACGCGGGAGCTTGCCGCCCGTGTGGATTTGAAGAAGGCGGAGGCGGAACTCTGGGCCAGCATGGGGCTGCTTCCGACGAACCTCGGTGTTGCGATCAATCCGCCGGCGGCGCCCGCGAAGGCTCCGGCAGGCTCGAAGCACTGATCCCGCGGCGGACGCGGCTGGGTCCATCCCGTTCTTGATTCACGATGAGACTGACATCCTTGGTTCGGAAGGTCGGATTGCGGCCGGTGCTCGCGACCGTCTCCACGGTGGCGTTCGCCACCTGTGCGGCCGCTTCGGCCCAGGTCGAAGGACTGGTGCTCCCCCTGCATCAGGTGAGTGTGAGCTGCCGCGTGCAAGGGGCCATCGAGACGATCGACGTCAAGGAGGGCGACGAAGTGACGATCGGGCAACCGCTGGCGCAGTTGTTCCGGGCCGAGGAGGAACTTGAGGAGCAGAGGACGCAGCGCCTTGTTGAGGTGAAGACCTTTGATGCGGTGGGCACCGAGGAACTCCTCAAGAAGGACATGGCCCGGAAGGATGAAGCGCTTCAGAAGAAGGCCGAGATGGAGATCGCCATCCTCCAGCGCCGCCTTGCCCAGGTGGCGCTGGAGAGAAAGATCATCCGTTCGCCGATCTCGGGGGTCGTTGTCTCAAAGAAGAAGGAGCCGGGCGAATGGGTCGAGCCTGGGGCTGTCGTATTCGAAGTCGTGAGTTTCGATTCAGTCTATGTCCAACTGTTGCTCTCCTTTGAGCAGGCTTCAACGCTGTCGGTTTGTCAGAGCCTGAACGTCGAACTCCCCCAGTTGGGGGCGCCGAACACATTCAAGGGGAAGGTTGATTTCATCGATCCGCGGGTCGACGCGTCGAGCGGTTTTCAACGGGTGAAGATTCTGCTCGCAAACCCCGGCCGGCGGATCCTTCCCGGGACGCGGGGATCCGTCGTGCTTTCCGACGTCAAGCCGTGAGCGGTATCCTGCGACTTCACGAGGGGGACACCCGATGACCCCGTCCGAATCGGAGTCCTTTTGGGCGAGGCTTGAACGCCTGCGGGGTCTTGACCAGTCGTCGCCGCAGTTCTGGCCGCGGTTTCTGGAGTTGATCGCGGAGGCGGCGGGCGCCTCTGTGGCTGCGGTCTACCGGGCAGGGGGGCAGCCGGGAGCCTGGAGGGAGATCGGCCGGCTGGGGGCAACGGTCGGCGGAGTCCCTCTTTTCCCCGCCGAGTTGGGCGCGCGTCTGGGCGAGCTCGTGCAGAAGAATGCCGCAGTCGAAGGATCGGTGGGAACCACGGATGGCCGTCAGGCCCTGATTGCGGTCCGCCTTCCTATCGAGGGCGAGCAGGATGCGATGGCGGTGCTCGCCGTGGAGGCAAGACCTCCGGCGGAGGGGCAGGCGCGGCTCGAGCGGCTCCGCCTGCTCGCCGACCGGCCTGAGATCCAGGCCTCGCTCCAGAAGGCGGGCGAGGCGAGACGGGACCTTGCGCGGATCGCCGGCGCGCTGGATCTGTTGAACCAGATCAACGCCCACCGGGAGTTCCTTCCCGCTGCGATGGCGTTGTGCAACGAACTTGCCGCCCGCATGCATGCGTCGAGCGTCGCTCTCGGGTGGCGCGAGGGCCATTATGTCCGGCTCAAGGCGCTGAGCAACATCGAGCATTTTGCATCAAAGGTCGAGGCGGTGCGGCAGATCGAGGCGGCGATGGAGGAGTCCATTGACCAGGACGACGAGATTCTCTGGCCGGCGGCTCCCGATGCGGTGTCGGTTTCCCGCGAACATGGCCGCTTGTCCGCGACGCAGGGAGTCCCGTACCTGGTGTCGTTTCCGCTGCGGCCGAACGGCGAACCCATCGCCATCCTTCATCTGCAACGCTCGGAATCCCCGTTCACGGAGGAGGAGATCACGACCCTTCGCGTCCTGGGGGACCAATCCGCGCCATGGCTTGGTGTTCTGCACGAATTTGGTGTGTGGTGGGGACAGCGGCTGGCGAACCGGGGGCGAAAGTTCCTCGGGAAGGTCTGGGGCGTCGACTATGCGTGGACCAAGCTGGGGATCGTGACGGCATCCGTCGTGCTGGTGGGATCGTTCATTTTCGGGATGAACTATCGGGTCGAGGCGCCGTTCATCCTCAGAAGTGCAAAGCAGGTTGTCCTGCCGGCGCCGTTCGACGGATTCATCCAGACCGTGGAGCATGAGATCGGCGATTCCGTCGACGCGGGGACGGTTCTCATGACCCTCGACGAAAGTGCGTTGCGCAACAAGGAGACCTCCCTGCAGTCGGATGAGGAGCGCTACGAGGGCGAGGGGAAGAACGCGGAGAGCGGGGGCCGGTTTGCCGAGTATCGGATCGCCCATGCCCAGGCGAGGCAGGCGGCGGCCGAGCTTGCCATCGTGCGCGGGCAGCTCGTTCAGGCAGCGCTCAAGGCGCCATTTGCGGGGGTCGTCGTCGAGGGCCGCCACCGGGAGCGGCTTGGGGCGGCGGTGCGCCAGGGGGAGCTGCTCTTCCGTGTTGCGCGCATGGACCAGGTGTACGCGGAGCTGGATGTCGACGAGAGGGACATACACCAGGTGGTTCTGAATGCGAAGGGCGAGCTGGCGTTTACCAGCCGTCCCGCCGAGAACTTTCCCCTTCGGGTTGTCAGGATCGAGCCCGCGGGGACCCCGAAGAAGAATGCCAACATCTTCGTTGTCCGCGCCGAGGTCCCGGACGAGGCCAGGATCTGGTGGAGACCGGGGATGACGGGTGTGGCGAAGGTGTCGGCCGGCTGGCGCAGCTTCTGGTGGATCGCCACGCACCGGCTGGTCGACTTCCTGCGACTGAAGCTCTGGTGGTGGTGAGCGTGCGCCGACAAGCGAAGATGCGAATTCAGCGAACATGAGCGGGCCGGAAAATCTGTTTAGCGAGTCCTGGCATCTGGTCGCGCCGCTGCGGATTACGCTCCGCTACAACCTCGATGTCCGCAGACAGGTGCTCCGCGGCGATGTCTGGTATCTTTTCCATGACGAGCTGAACAACCAGTTCTACCGGATCCGTCCCGCTACCCACGCCTTCCTCATGCGCCTCGACGGCCGGCGGACGGTCGAGGAGGTGTGGCGTGAAAGCCTCGTGCTCGATCCCGAAAATACTCCCGGCCAGCAGGAGATCGTCCAGTTGGTGGCGCAGCTTGCGGAGGCAAGCCTGATCCAGTCCGAACGCGCGGGCGACGGGCTCAGGCAGTTCAAGCTCCGTCAGGAGAAACGGGAGAAGCTCCTTCGGACACAGATCCTGAACTTTTTCTTCATCCGCCTGCCCCTGTTCGATCCGGATGCGATCCTGAGCAGGCTTTCGTTCGTGGGTCGGGCGGCAGTCTCACCCTTCGGCGCCCTGGTCTGGGCTCTCACCGTGGGCTTCGGGCTGAAGATGGCCTTCGAAAACTGGGGGGCGCTGTCCGACCGGACGCAAGGGATACTCGCGCCGGCCAATCTCGGATGGCTGTACGCCGTTTCGGTGCTGCTCAAGCTCTGGCATGAGCTCGGCCACGGGCTTGTGTGCAAGCGATTCGGGGGCCAGGTCCGGACATTCGGCGTGATGTTCATGGTTTTCGTGCCGCTTCCCTTTGTCGACGCGTCGGCCGCCTATGGTTTCAGGGAGCGCCACAAGAGGGTCCTCACCGGGGCGGCGGGAGTGATGGCCGAGCTGTTTGCCGCGAGCCTGGCGCTCCTTGTCTGGACGAAAACCGGCCAGGGGCTGGCCAACCAGATCGCCTACAATGTGATCTTCCTGGCCTCGGTATCGACGATCGTCTTCAACGGGAATCCCCTCCTGCGGTTTGATGGCTACTTTGTGCTCTGCGATCTGCTCGCCACGCCCAATCTTGCGCAGAGGTCGACGTTCCAACTGAAGTGGCTTCTGGAGAGGTTTGTCTTTGACATTCCGCGGCTGGTGCCGGTCGAGAGGACGCGGAAGGCGATCGGGTGGCTCGCGGCCTACGGCATCGCGAGCGGGGTCTACAAGATGATCGTCCTGTGGGCGATCCTGCTGTTCATCGGCGACCAGCTCTTCGGGCTTGGAATCGGCCTGGCGCTGTTGGGTGTGATTTTCTGGGGTGGCGGGCCGCTCTACCAGTTCGGCCGCTACCTGTTCACCGACCCGCGACTCGAAGTGCGGCGGAACCGTGCGCTCGGAATCGTTGGTGCGTTTGTGGTGGCGGTGCTGGTTTTCCTGTTCCTGATACCGATGCCCCACCGCTTCAAGATGCCCGGGGTGGTGCGGATGGAGCCTTCCGCCCAGATCGTGCCGGTGACCGACGGGAGGATTGCGGAGCTGTTTTCCGCCCCGGGCGCCGAGGTTGTTGCGGGACAGCCACTGCTCAGGCTTGAGAACCTTGAACTTGAGGGGAAGCGGATCGCACTACAGGAGGCGATCGAGGAAACGGAGGCACGCCGGCGGTTTGCACGCGAGGCGCTTCCGTCCGTTCTTTCCGCCCTCGACAAGAGGCTGGAGTCCGTGCGGACCCAGCTTGCGGATGTGGAACGAAGATGCGACGGCCTTGTGGTGCGCGCGCCGAACCCGGGGCACTGGGCGGCCGATGGCGTTGACTATGCGCAGGGACAATGGGTGCCCCGCGGGTTTTCGTTGGGGCAGGTGGTCGGTACCGAAAAGGCCTCGTTCTCGGCGATCGTGTCGCAGGATGAGGCGGCCGGGCTGTTTTCCGATCCGATCAGTCGCGTGGAGATCCGCGTGCGCGGGCAGGCGGGCAGGACCCTTCGGGCGGTCTCATTCAAGGTGCTTCCGGGCGACCAGCGGAGACTGCCGACGGCCGCGCTGGGCTGGGCGGCCGGCGGCGACATCAAGGTTGATGAGGAACAACGGGACGCGGCAACCACGACGGAGCCGTTCTTCGAGGTGATCGCCGAGCTTCCGCGCAACACCGATGTGGCCCTGCTCCACCTTCGCGGGGGCGTCGCCAAGTTCGTGCTGACGCCGCGTCCCCTGGCGCTGCAATGGTGGCGGAGCCTCCGCCAGCTCCTCAAAAAGCGGTATCAAATCTAACTCCTTCAAGTTCAGAAGATGGTGTGAGCAGGTCAGGTTCTCACATGAAAGCTTTTTCGACAGGACATCCTCCCGGTTCGAGATTTGGCGCATCCGCATCGCGCGGATGCCAGGCGAGGCGCCGGCCGCAACGCCAGTCGGCGGACGGAACGCCTTCCCTCCGATTGCTCCGGCCCCGGCCTGAGGCGGCGCCTCGCTAGGGGCTGGATTTGCGATGTTCGCAACGCCATCAACCGATCACAGGCTCAGCTACCTTCCCGAGGCGAAGAGGCTTCATTCGGGATTGGAAGGCTGGCTTTGGGACATCGGGGGCCGGTGGCGAAGGAGGAGCAGGCTTGCGGACGAGTTGCTCGACGAGGCCGAACAGGTTCTGGAGAACCAGGCACGGTTCGAAAAGGAGTCGAACCGGCACCTGGCCGACCTGTTTCTTCAACTGAGTGGCCGGTTCAGGCGCGGGCCTGCGCCGGAAGACATCAGAGAGGCGCTTGCGGCGGCGGCGGAAGTTTCGCGGCGGACGCTGTACCTTGAGCCCTACCGCGAGCAGGTCGCCGGGGCGCTTGCCCTGGACCGCGGGTGTCTCGCCGAGATGGCCACGGGGGAGGGCAAGACGCTGACCATCGGTCTCGCCGCCGTTCTGGCGGGTCTGGTCGGAAGGCCGGTGCATGTCGTCACCGCGAACGATTATCTCGCGGAGCGCGATGCCGTGGCGCTCAAGCCCTTCTTTCACGGATGCGGACTCACCGTCGGGCATATCCAGGGGGACATGAGCGCCGACGTCCGGCGGATCAACTACCGGCGCTCACTCACATACGGGACGAGCAAGGAGATCGTGGCTGATTTCCTTCGGGACAGGCTTGTGCTTGGCGAGTTTCAGGACAGCCGGCGGAGGGCGCTTCAGAAACTCCTGTCCAGACCGGCGGTCCGTTCAGACGCCCTGGTGCTGAACGGAATGTTCACGGCGATCGTCGATGAGGCGGACCACGTTCTGATCGACGAGGCGGTGACGCCGTTGCTCATCAGCGAACAGCATCCGAATGAGTATTTGCAGGCCGCCGTGATGAAGGCCCACGAAGAGGCGGCGGCTTTCCTTGAAGGGCGCGACTTTGAGACGGATCCCAAGTTCGGCGAGCTGACGCTGACATCGGAAGGCCGGCGGCGGCTGGAAGAAATTCCGCCGGAGCGCTGCCTCCTGTTTCAAAACGCCCGCTGGAAGGAAGAACTCCTGATGCAGGCCTTGCGGGCGCGTGTGTTTTTCCTCCGCGGGCGGCATTATGTGATCGATGGAGGGAAGGTGGTCATCATCGACGAGACAACCGGAAGGCCGGCGCCGCAAAGGTCCTGGCGGCAGGGCCTTCACCAGGCGATCGAAGCGAAGGAGGGGCTGGAGCTTTCAATCCCGACTGAGAATCTGGCGAGCCTGAGTTTTCAGAGGTTCTTCCGGCACTATCGCCGTCTTTCAGGCGTGACCGGGACGGGAAAAGAGAATGCGAAGGAGCTGTGGCATATCTACCATCTTCCCATCGTCATTCTGCCAACCCACCGGCCGTGCATCCG
Source organism: Opitutia bacterium (assembly GCA_003157575.1). Taxonomy (GTDB): domain Bacteria; phylum Verrucomicrobiota; class Verrucomicrobiia; order Opitutales; family Opitutaceae; genus Fen-1467. The sequence goes on along the minus strand of PMKA01000316.1, from coordinate 1,175 downwards.
GAAGTTCGCCGGGGACGTCTATGCTCCGGCCGCGGAGGAGAAATGGACGGCGGTGCTCGCGGAAGTGGCGGCTGTGCACTCGGTGGGACGGCCCGTGCTCGTCGGGTGCGGCTCGGTGAGCGCAAGCGAGATCCTCGCCGCCCGGCTGGCTGCAGCCGGGTTCAATTTCCGGCTGCTGAATGCGACCCAACTCAAACATGAGGCCGAGATCGTCGCGGATGCCGGGCAACCGGGCATGATAACGGTGGCGACGAACCTGGCAGGCCGTGGAACGGACATTCGTCTCGGAGCAGGCGTGGCGGAGACGGGGGGGCTTCACGTGATTGCCACGGAACATGCGCTTTCGGGTCGCGTGGACCGCCAGCTTTTTGGCCGCTGTGCGCGACAGGGCGACCCCGGGAGTGTGCGTCTTTTCGCGTGCGTGGAGGATGAATTGCCGAGACGGTTCCTGCCGGGATGGGCAAGGCGGTGCCTGGCGCACCTGCTCTCGCGCTGGCCGTCGGGCGGCGTTTGGTTCTGTCATCGTCTGTTTCGCTTTTGCCAGATGGCGGCCACGGGCATGGATTACCGCCGGCGGCTGGGCGTGCTGCGACGGGACCGGTGGCTGACACGGATGTTGCCACTCTGGGGCATGGATCAGAGCCTGCGCGAGCGGTGAATGCCCGTGCTGTACTTGAGATGAAAGACGACGTCCCTTCGCGGGGTACCGACAGGGCACGGGGCAGGCGATGCCGGCTGTGGCAAACGCCCCTGTTTGGTGTCAGAGCGGGCTCGCCTGAGAAGTAGACGGATAATGCTGCAATGAAGCGGGTTGATACAGGAAATCTGTTTCCTGGAATAGAAGTTGACCGTGCGCGTAGTTCAAAGCATTATCGAAAACTTCTGTGGATAGACCCCGCCCAGCGGACCAGACAGACTTCATCCTGGAGAGCTTGGAACCAAGGCTCTTGATGGATGGGACTGTCGCGTTTGTGAATCCGAACGGTGGAAACTGGAACGACGCGGCAAACTGGCAGGGTGGCGTGGTGCCCGGAGTGGGTGCCAGTGTTACAATCACCGGCCTGAACCCAGGGGCGAAAGTGGTCGTGAATGGGGCGCAAAACGAAGTACACCAGGTTGCAGACCTGACGATCGGCGGCGGCACCCTTGAGATCGATTCAGGCACGCTTGAGATC
>PMKA01000502.1 GCA_003157575.1 Opitutia bacterium | reverse complement strand
ACGTTCTTGAGCCACTCGCTCACGTTCTTGAGCCACTCGCTCACGCTCGCGGCTACTTTTTGAGCCACTCGCTCACGCTCGCAGCTACTTTTTGGGCCACTCGCAAAGCTCGTCGAAGGGCTCACACTCGCGGCTACTCTTTGATCCACTCGCATAGCTTGTCGAAGGGCTCACTCTCGCAGCTACTCTTCTTCACTCGCTCAAGGTCCGGGGAGGAGGAAATCGGCTGGCCAACGAAATGACGGAGCGCAGATTGGGGCGCGTGATGAAGGTTCCGACGCTCGTTCTCGTCTCCCTTGCCTGGGTTGCCGCATGTCCGGCGGCGTTGGAATGGAAGACCACGGGCGTGCAGCTGACGGCCCGGCCGGGGCAGGAGGAGATGAGCGTTGCGTTTCCGTTCCGCAACACCGGCGACAAGGCGGTGCGGATTCTGTCGCTTGATCCGAGCTGCAGCTGCATGTCGGCCGCGGCTGACAAGGCGGTTTACGCCCCGGGCGAACAGGGCGAAGTCCGGGTCGGGCTTTCTCTTGCAGGGTATTCGGGCCGCGTGCATCGCAGCGTTCTTGTTTCGACTGACGACGCAAAACGCGGATCCGTCGACCTGACGATGACCGTGGAAATTACGGAACTGGTCGTGATAACGCCGCGCTTTGTATTCTGGCGGGTGGGCGACAAACCCGAGGCCAAGGTGGTCGACGTGGTTGTGACCGACCCGAAGACGGCCACGCCCGGCGGGGTTGAGTGCGCCAACGCGCATTTCCAGGCGCGCCTCTCGGTGCGGAAGGCGGGAACCTATGAGTTGAGCGTCAGGCCGGCGGACACGCGGGAGCCGGACGAAGCCATGGTGCATCTGAATTTCAACATTGGCGGGAAGCTGCAGACGTACGTGGTTTATGCGGCGGTGAAATGATGAGAAACGTATCCAGCATCCTCTGGCGCCGCGGAGCCCTTCAGGCGGGTCTGATCCTGCTGGCGGCCTTGGCGCCGGCCGTTCTGGCGGCGTGGTGTCATCCCAAGCGTCCGGCATGGTCCGATGACAGGGCCAGGGTTGATGAGGTCGAATGGACGGCGGTCCGGCAATGGAGGTCTCCGGTCCTGATGGTCGATGCGCGGAGCGCAGCTGCATTTGAGAAGGGGCACATCCCGGGAGCCCTGCGGCTTGGCGCGGGTCAGGGAGACGAGGGGATTCTGGCGGTGGCCCGGGCGTGGCAGCCGGGCGCGAAGGTGGTGGTGTATTGCGACAGCCCGCGGTGCGATGCGGCGCAATCGGCGGCCCGGCGTCTGAGGCAGGAGTTGGGACTCGGCGACGTTTTGGTATTGAAAGGAGGATGGAGCGCATGGATCGAAGCATCCAGAAAGGGCCGGTGATCGCGATGGCCGGGCGGGTGATTCTCGCCGCGGTATTCGTGTACGCGGGCGTTGCGAAGGCGCTCGATCCGGCAGGATTCGCCGGTTCGATCAACGGCTACCGGCTGTTGCCGTATCCGGCGTGCGCGGCGCTGGCGCTTTATTTGCCGTGGCTTGAGATTGCCTGCGGTCTGGGCGTGCTCTGGCCGCGGACGCGGCTGGGGGCGTTGTCGCTGCTCTTTTTTCTCTGTCTGATTTTCGGAGGGGCGATCGCCTCGGCATGGATGCGCGACCTCGACATCGGCTGCGGGTGCTTCGGCGGGGGAGAAGCGGGAGCCGCGGCCTTGCGCGGCAGTCTGGTCCGCAGCGTCATGCTGGCCCTGCTTTCGGGGGTGTTGCTGTGGGTGGAGGAGGCGAGGTGCAAGCGCGAGTGGGATTCTGCGGGTGCGGCGGACGGGCCGCGCGGCATGAGCGCCCCGGCCGCTTCAGGTCCGCCCGGAGGGAAGAATGAAGTTCACGGGGCATCTGAGAAAACGAAAGCTTTGCCTCCGGACGCGGGAACCCTTTGATCATGGATCTGGCAGTCGGGGATTGATCCACCCGCCGGCGCTGGCGGCCGCGGGGGATGAATGCCGCGACTGTGGAGATCAGGTCCGGGCAACGATCGCGGGTGCGGTGCAGCCGCGGCGAAACAACAACAACATCTTTGAACACGCTAGACCGGCATATTCTCGGCGAGTGGCTCAAGACGCTTGGCCTCGTCCTTGCGGCGACGCTGGGTTTGCTGCTGTTGCAGGAGATGTATGACAGTTTTCGCGACCTGCTCGACGACGGGGCGACGGGGCGCGACATTGCCGTTTACTATGCCGTGCGCCTGCCGAGCTATCTCACGGTCGTCCTGCCGCTGGCGCTGCTGATCTCGCTTTTGTACAGCCTGGGGCAGTTGCATCGGAACAACGAGTTCACGGCGATGCGTGCGGTCGGTTTGAGCCTTTTCCGCCTCACGCGGGGCATCTGGGTGATCGGCGCGCTCTGTTGCGGGCTCATGTGGCTGTGCAATTCGCGCGTGGTGCCCTGGTCGGTCGAGGAATCCCGACGAATCAAGGACAGCCTGGAATTTCGTCACGAGGCGCGCGTGGAGGGGGCGGAAAGCGCGGGCCTTGTCAAGAGCGTGACTTTCGACAACCGGCCCGGAGGGCGGCTGTGGTTCATCAACCGTTACAGCCGGTTCACCGGCCGGGCATACGGCGTCACGGTATCGATCCTCGATGACCGGCGCCGCGAGGTGATGCGCTTCATGGCGCGCGAGGCGGAATTCCATCCGGCGGCGCGCACGTGGACGTTCAGGGACGGCAGCGAGGTCGACTTCGACGTCGACACGGGCGAGGTGACGCACCCCTCCCTGTTCACGGTGAGGGAATTCGCCAATTTCCATGAGGATCCGCAGCTGATGCTGCTGATCGACCGCAATCCGATCGACCTGTCGTTCCGCGAACTGCGTCAGCTCATGGACTACCTGATCTCGGACGGAAGCCCGAAGGTCACGAAGTACGCACTGCGCTATTACGGGCTCATTGCCGACACGCTGGGCTGCCTGATCGTGATCGGGATTGCCATTCCTTTTGCGGTGTCGGGCGTCCGCGTGAGTCCGGTGGTGGGAGTGTCGAAATCGATCGGCCTCTTTTTCCTTTATTATCTGCTCAGCAACCTGGCGAACACGATTGGTGCTCGCGACCTGCTCACGCCGGAGGTGGCGGCGTGGGTGCCGAACGCGGTCATGGCGTGCGTGGCCGGCTGGTTCTTTGTCCGGATGCGCTAGGAGCGGGTCGGGCCTGCCCGCCCGCTCCTTACAAATGGCTGGCGCCATTTGGCGCGGAAATCCGGGAAACACGAGCAGCGCGCAGGACGAAGTCCGACAGCCTCCTAAAGCGCCCTTTTGGGGTTCGTGTCAGCCTCTGTGCGATCCCCTGCGTCAAATGACTGGTTGCTTGCGACGAACCAGAATGCAAACGCCAGCAAAACCGACAGCACAGCGACGGTGCCCGCGAGCGGCCGGCCGTGCCACAGCCCGGAGAACCATTGCTGGAATTCGACGAAAAGAACGTTTGCCTTCCCCCCGTAGAGCTCCAATTCCCGCAGATATTTCTTGTTGTCCATGGGATCATAGCCCGGGGGATCGGAAGACTGCGGCCCGGCGGCGATATAGATTGTGAGAGCGCCGGCCAGGCCCAAGGCCAGTATCATCCCGGCAACCCGGCGGATCTGTCGTTGATCCAACCGGCGAAGACTGCGAAACACGCGGCTCCCTTCACCGGTTCCGCGGGTACCGACCGCCGCATCACGTTCGTGGATGCGCGCCCTGATGGCGTTGATTTCGTCGTCGGGAATATCATGACCCCGCTTCCTCAGCTCCGCCAGGGCAGCTTCGACGGCCTCAAGCTCGAATCTGGAATAGTTGCGCCGGTACTCCTCCAATTCCGGATCCGGCAGAGTGGGGATGATCGTATGGAAAGTGTCGGCCATGGGCTTTTTGAAGACGTCAATTTACCTGGCGCTCTGTGCGTCATTCACGAATCGGCCGGATTGTCCGCGCGAGCACGTTCAGGCGCTGGTTTTGAGATGGTCGCGCCCCGCACGACTCGCTGTCAATTGCCGTCGGCGTGGAACACGACAACCGTCCGGACGGTGAAACCGCCCACGGGTTCGGGTCGTCATGGTTGCGTCGCCGTCCGGGCTCTGCTATCATGGTTCTTTCTGTTATGGCCCATGGTATCCACCGGTCGCGGTGCGCATCGCTGCCGATCTTGGATTCCGGGACCGCTGGCGGCGGTTCATTCGCCACCGGATGGATGTCGCTTGGTTTCAATCTGTTTTTGTCATGAAAATCCGTACGTTTCTTATTCCTTCGCTAGCACTTGCCACTCTGCTGACCGGCTGCGTGGGCACCGGGCCCAACACCCAGCAGGGGGCCGTCGCCGGAGGCGCCGTCGGCGCGCTTGCCGGCGCCATCATCGGCAACAACAGCCGTGGCGGCAACGCCTTGGGAGGCGCCATCATCGGCGGCACTGTTGGAGCGATCGCCGGCGGGGCGATCGGCAACAGCGTCGATCATCAACGAGGCACGATCTACGGAGACTACGATCATGCTTATGCCGCGCGCATCGAGATGCGGGGCCCGCCGCCGATGATCCCTGCGCAACCCCAGACGGCGGAGGTCGTGCCGGCCTGTCCCTCGCAAGGCGCGGCTTGGATCCCTGGTTACTGGGTGTTTGATGGCAATGGCTACTTCTGGTTCGCGGGCCATTGGGAGATGCCGCCTCCAAACGCGCGAACCTACGTGATTGCCCATTGGGAACGTTTCGACCGGCACCGCTACTGCTGGGTCCAGAGTTACTGGCGATAAGCGGAACCCAGTTCGTGTTGGGACGCAGGAAGCCAACTTCGACAGGCTGCCGGGAACTGATGCGAAAGGTCTTGAAACCGCGGCCGCGGAGGCGCGTCATGAACGGAAGCAGTGAATGGTGAACGAAACATTCAGGACTCATCCAACGACCGGCTCCGACCGCTCATTGTCGCGGCGGCCCGGTCGCGCTTCGAGCGGTTCGGCTACTCCAAGACCTCGATGCACGAGATTGCGGGAGACTGCCGGATGTCGGCTGCGAACCTCTACCGGTATTTTGACGGCAAGCTGGCGATTGGCGCCGCCGTGGCGGCCGAGGAACAGAGGGGATTGCTGGCGGACTGCGATCATGCGGCCGAGGCCGCCGCTCACGAACCCATCATCCGTCTGGTCACGCTGTTTCAAGCGATCATTGCGACGACGCGCCGTCAGATGACCGCGGCGCCGTTGCTGTTCGAACTGCGTCTGGCTGTGTGGCGCGAAAAGCCTGAACTGCGCAACCAATTTTTGCGGGAGATCGAAGTTCGCATTGTTGCGGCGCTCGCGGAGGACCCCGTCGGCGGAGCAGGCGTGGACCCGGGCCTGGAGGTGGCGGGCCGGCTGGTTCTGCTCGCATCGGCTCCTTTTGTGCTTCCCTGGATGATGCAGAACGTGCCGTTTGGCGACCCGCAGACCCAGGTCGAACCGCTTGTCCGGTGTCTGGTTCTCGGCATAGCCGCGAGCCGGGAGGCGCGTTCAGCCGCGGTGGCCGGCGACTAAGCCGGAGGCTTTCGGATTTTTCCGCCGTATTCTTTCCCTTCCCGACCCATGTCAAACACACCCTCGACCCGCCCAGGGTCCGCAAGCAACGAGAGTTCCGTCGCCCGCTCCGCCAGCCCGGCACACCGGCGCCATTGGCTGAGGTGGACCCTCATCACCATCGTCGTCCTCGCCGTCGTTTATGCGGTCCTTGTCCGGCCGTTCCTGCGGACCGGAGGAAACGCCCGCGGCGGAGTCCGGCCCGTGCTTGTTTCCGCCGTGCAGGCAAAGGAGGCGGATCTCGACGTGAGGATTGTCGCCCTGGGCACGGTGACCCCCGTCAGCACGGTCACGGTGCACAGCCGTGTGGACGGCGAACTCAAGCAGATATTTTTCAAGGAGGGACAGTCGGTTGAGGCCGGCGCCCCGCTCGTGGAGATCGATCCGCGGCCTTTCGCGGTGCAGAAGCAGCAGATGGAGGCGCAGCTTGCGCGGGACACCGCGTTGCTCGAAAATGCGCGGCTCGACCTCGAACGCTTCCGAACGCTGCTCGGCCAGGATTCGGTGGCGAAGCAGCAGCTGGACACGCAGGCCGCGCTTGTGCAGCAGGACGAGGCAACGCTCAAGGTCGACCGCGCCCAGATCGACAGCGCCAGCCTCCAGCTCGCTTACGCGCACGTGACGGCGCCGATCTCGGGCAGGGTCGGACTGCGTCTGGTGGACCTCGGGAACATCGTGCACGCCTCGGATTCGGTCGGGATCGTTGTCATCACGCAACTCCACCCCATCACCGTTCTATTTTCCGTCCCCCAGGATTCGCTGCCTCTCCTGATGAAGCAGTTCAAGACGGATGCCTCAATGGTCGTCGAAGTTTTTGCCCGCGATGGACACACGCTGCTTGCCACGGGGAAGC